>CAZPTW010000257.1:0-5237 GCA_964589235.1 uncultured Smithella sp.
CCTGGTGAATCTCGACTATTTTTAGAACTTGAGAAAGCCCAAGACCTGTTCCGTATTTCTTCTTCGTAAAAAAAGGATTGAAAAGATGGGGCATGTCCGCGTCATCGATCCCACAACCGTTATCTTCCACCACAACCAGAACAGACGGCGATTGGCTGCCAATACTTCGCACATAAATGCGAAGATGCCCGTTCTCTTCCACCGCCTCCACGGCATTACGAATCACATTCACAAACGCATCTGTGATCATGGCTGCGTCGACCATAACCGGAGGAATATCTTCCGCTTCAAGTCTCACTTCGATTTTTTTATCATGAATCGCCTTTTCTGTCAGGGCAACAGCCTGCTCCAAGAGTTTCACCAGATCCGTCGGTGACAATTTTGGATCGACCGGTTTGGCAAAAACCAGAACGTTATTCACCAATTCTTCGAGATGCTCCACTTCTTTCTGAGCGATTTTAAATCTTTTGAGATCATTCCCCTCCGGATTCATGCGCTTTTCCAAAATCTGTAAACTCATTTTAATGGAAGAAAGAGGATTGCGCACTTCATGGGCGATGCCTGCGGACAACTGGCCCAACGCAGCCAGTTTTTGGCTGTCATAGAGCTTCTTTTCGAGATTTTTGAAGGCGGTGATATCTCGTTGGACTAAAATAAAATGATCCGTCCCAATCACTGGCGACGTTGTCACCAAAAGATTCACCCGAGTTCCGTCCTTTCGAGTTGTTTCAATTTCATAGGGAGTATAATCGCCTCTCTTGGCTGCTTCCCATTTTGACATGACGTAACTTTCATTTTCAGGTGCGACAAATTCCATAAAATGCCGGCCTTTGAATTCGCTTTGGGGTTTCCTCAATCCCCAGCTGATAAAATTGATGATGCCATCCTTGTCCAATTCATAAATCTTATCCGGAAGACTCTTCACGATGGATTGCATGTAATTGTACAAGCCTTCTTTTTCCCGCCGAAGTTCAATGTTTTCCGCCAATTCGTTCTGCAGGGTCTCTGCATACTCACGCAAAGAGCGTGTCAATTCCTCTTCGCGGGAGATGTCTTGAAGGGTCTCCATAGCGGCTATGATGCGACCTTCCTCATCATAGATGGGCGCGGCCAAAAAATACATATAACGGCTTCGACCGCCCAAGTTATCGAAATGATCATACGCTTCATAAGCACCTAAAACCTTGTCCGATTTTTTAACCCGTTTCGTTCCATAAAACTGATTGAGCGCATCGATGTCGTTGTCCACGATTAAATCGACCACCATAGGCCTTTTGACGGAATAAAACGGTTTACAGTGGTTGTCCGTTCCCAACATTTCCTGCGCGGAATAACCGGTCAACTCCGTACAGGCCCTATTCCAAAGGATCACCCGATGTTCCTTGTCGATGACAAAACTGGGGATCGGAGAGCCTTCGATAATCCCTTCGATCGTCTTCTTTTCTCTCAGAAGACGTTCCTGCCAGGTTTCTCGTTCTTTCATGCGTTCCTGTTCTTCCCGCATGCGCCATCTTTTGCCTTCTCGAAAGGCGAAATAAATCCCCACCACCACCACAACCAAGATCAAAATCATCGCGCTGAAGAGCGTGTAGAGAAAGGTGGTTCGAACCGGAGCGATAACCCGACTGTATGGGGCCGTCACCATGACGTACCAAGTATTCCCGGCAATCTGAATCGGATAATAGGCGATAACACTCTTTTGGTATTGATGATTGGCTTGCAAGATCCTCGCATCCAAGTGCCGCCTGTTTTCCGACGGAAAATCAATTTTGTTTCCGTATTTGTCTTTGATGAGTTCGCTGATGTTTTTAGCGGCAAAAGAGGTATCGGGATGAAGGAGAATCATTCCCTGCTCATTGACAAGCCAAAAGTCGCCAAGTTGATTTTCTGTGATTTGCTTTTCGCAGGCGTCCACAAGAGCCGCCAAAGAAAAAGAAACCATCCAGGCGCCGTCGAATACATTGTTCTTTTTCCAAAGGGGATACCCCCAGATCAAATACATGTCTTTTTGATGGGGAACGATATCGCTGTATATGCCCTCGGGCACAGCCAGGCTGAGATACTGCCGTTGACCATGTTTCAAGACTCGAAAATGATTGACCAGATCGACTTTGGCCGGCCGATCGTGTGACAACGCACGGATGATTCTTTCATGACTGTCAAACACCTGCACCGAGTCAACGGTTTTACCCCAAACCGAATAAAGAGCATCGAACTCACGATAATCGTCTCTGGACATCATTTTTCCATTTGCTTCCAGATACGAAAACAAAATGATGTTTCTTTCAACGTGGGAGAAAATATCTGTCAAGCGATCGGCGGCGTTTTGGGCGGATGCCATTTGCTGGCGACTGAAAAGATCGACCATTTCTTTTTCACGGGCATTGTTCACGGTCAAAGCCAGAAGAAGAATCAGCAAAATGACGATAAAACCGGCCAGCCAGATTCGAATACTCAAGAATTGACGAAATAGTCTATATGCCTTCCTGAACAAAGCCACTTAGTCTTCGTTTCCCTTGTTTTTTTCTTTTTGAGAGCGCATAATTCCGACTAAAACATAAACAAGAATGGCCGCTGTCAAAGAAATCATCAGCTTGGCCAGCCCACTTTCAATCTTCAAAAGGTACGCGCATATCACCCAAACGATCGGATATGTAACGGCAGTTAAAAGTTCTTGCATGTTGGTCCTTCTATTAAGTGACGTCTTGAATGAAATACAGCCCCGGCAAAAAACGAAAACGGATTTGCATTGATCGTAACGGCATTGACGTAAAATTTCAATAAAAATATAGAATCATTTCCAGAATCACCCCGTGAAGCAGCTTCGAAAAAGTCTCGTTGAATGTTTTATCACACTCGATTGAACAAAATATTCAATTCCATTTCCATTGACAACGTTTTCTCAGCACTCAAAAAAGGTTCTTGTTATTTTTTTTTAAATCAGTTATTGCTTCATCAATAAATGAATCACAGTCATCTCAAAGAATTAGAGTTTTTCCGTCTGAATCTGATCTCGATGCCGAACCTGATATTTTGAATGGACACTTTTATAAAACGAGATGGCACGACTCATGCAAAAAAGTCGATCGAAAAGACGCTGGGTGAATTCTTCTTTAAGCAGCATGAAAAGCCGACATCAGGCGACTCGTTCTGCTCAAAGGAAGAGTGAACAATAATTATAATATGCAATGAAAGGAGACAGAGAATGTCACGAAACACAGTTTTAACGGTTTTAACAACGGTTGCAGCTCTTATCTTAACGAGCACATTCGCTTTTGCGGCGGATGCCACCCCGGTAGGGGGCGTCTCTTACGTCAAAGTCATCTTCGCCGTCGGCGCCATGATTGGTGCGGGCCTTTCCATGGGATTGGGCGCGATCGGCGCAGGCGCTGGGATCGGTAACGCGGCAAACGGCGCCTGCCAAGCGGTCGGCAGAAACCCCGGCGTGCAAGGAAAAATCATGATGGTGATGCTAGTCGGTATGGCGATGGCCGAATCCTGCGCCATTTATGCTTTGGTTATTGCTTTGATCTTAATATACGCCAACCCCTTTGCGGCCATGTTGCTGGGTTAATGCAGAAAGTCTTTCATTAAAAAAAATTAACCTAGGCTAGGGGGAATAGTAATGGCAGAAACTAAGAGAAAGAAGCAGTATTTGGCTGTAGGAGGCGTGTTCTTCCTGCTCATCGTCATCCCCTTATCACTGATGGCATTCTTGGTGGCCAATGGCATGATCAAGCTGGGGGATACGATCAAGGAAAGAACAGTCAGCGTTCTCGAATCTCAGGACGAAATAAAAATGCGTGCCATCAATACTGCAGATGAAGTTGCCAACTTTTTAATGGAGTGCAAGAAAGACCTGCTTGTCGCTACCATTATCCCGACAACGGAAGCTGCATACAAACAGTTTATTGTTGAGAACAAAAAACCGCTTTGGGTCAAAGAAAACGGCAAGGTTCAACAAGTATTAAGCCCCTTGTACAAAGAAATTTCTCTTACCGATAAAAACGGCAACGAACTGATTAAGATCGTTGACGGTCAAGCGGTTGGAGCCGGACAACTGGCAAATGTCAGCAATCCGGCCAATACAACATTTAAAACTGAAGATTATTTTGCGAAAGCTAAAGGTCTGAATAAAGGTGAAGTATATGTTTCTCCGGTAATGGGGAATTATGTAGACAAAACGGCTTTTGAAAAAGGTCAGAGATTTGCGGGGATCCTCCGCATGACCACTCCTGTCTTTTCAAAAGATGGTTTTGCCGGTGTCATCAGCGTGGCGATCGATTATCGCCACTTGGCGAAATTCACTGATCAGATCGTACCCACGCAGGCCGAACGAATTTTCGAGACGGACGCAAAAACCGGCAACTATGCTTTCATGGTTGACCATCGTGGTTTTGTCATCTCTCACCCGAATGATTACCACATTGTCGGCCTCGACGCACAGGGCAATCTCGTGCCGGCCCTGACCAAAGAAAATTCAGCGGCGTTGACCCAAAAAGGTCAGGAAGTTCTGAATCTCAATCAATTGGGATTTATGGATGCCAATTTGCAGGAGATCGCAAAAAACGCGGCGGCGGGAAAATCAGGTGTTGCCACGTATAAATTTGCGGGAAACACCAAATTCGTGGCTTATGCTCCGATCAAATTCTACAGTGCAAATTTGACGCAGCCCACGGGTTTCGGTTGGGTAGGTTTGGGCGTCGATGTCGAGAAATTCAACGATGCGGCAAAACAGGCCACGCAGAAGATTCAGAAAGAAGCAAAAGCTTGGACGGCCACCGTCATTTTGATTATCATCATCTCGATGATTATTTTGTTCTTCATTATGGTTCTTCTCATCCGCGGTATCAGCCGCTCTCTGCAGGCGGAAGTGCCAGCCGGTTCTGAAGGCGACGCCATCCATGACGATGATGACGACGACAAGTAAATAACGGACCAATCGCACGAAATCAAAGAGGCCGGGTCTTTCGATCCGGCCTCTTTTTTGGCAAAGAAGGTGGAAGAAGTTCATAAGCCGAGTTCTGTTTTGCACTTCGGTTACCCTCAATGCAATGATGATCATTCATCTGGGACGCAAGTTGCCTTGCGCCTCTAGCGACGCTACCCGAGAACATTGGGCGGGCAGCCCTCAACCGTTCTCCTATTTGGTCTTGCTCCGGATGGGGTTTACCCTGCCTTTTCCGTCACCGGAAAAGCGGTGAGCTCTTACCTCGCCTTTTCACCCTTACCCCGCC
>CAZPTW010000258.1:0-5235 GCA_964589235.1 uncultured Smithella sp.
ACTGGGGGGCTTCGATAAACTTCGTGTTCAAACTGGACTCCCAACCGAAAGCCTCGCATATTGTATACGCAGTGGACAAAGGTAAGATCGACGCGGCAAAGAGCGACGCATTCAAGAGGCCGAACGCAAATAACCAAGACGCATAAGACCCAGCCAAAGGAGCCAGGGCAATCGCTGCGTCTTTGGCTGTCTCGATTTGCAGATTGTTCTGAAACAATGTGACGGCGCAAAGCATGATGATGAAGAACGCAACGACACTGACCGTGATCGATCCGAAAATGACATCCATGCGCGCATATTTATAACTTTCCGCCTTCAGGCCTTTGTCCACGATGGAAGACTGCAAATAGAATTGCATCCACGGCGCGATGGTGGTTCCGATAATACCGATCGCCATGGTCAGCATGCCGGATTCAAATTTCAGCGATGGGGTAATCACGGATGTTCTGATCGCCCCCCAATCCGGATGGACCATAAAACCAGAAATGATATAGGATAAATAAAACACACAAGCCACCAGGAAGGCTTTTTCGACGGACTTGTAATTCCCCTTCACCACCAACCACCAGACGAAAAACGCCCCGGCGGGCACGGATATGTACTTACTGACACCGAAGATCTCCATACTGGCGGCGATACCGGCGAATTCGCACAGTGTGTTTCCCATATTGGCGATGAACAAAACGATCATCAGATAGAAAGTGATCCGCGCCCCAAAACGTTCACGGATCAAATCGGACAGGCCCTTGCCCGAAACGACACCCATTCGGGCACACATCTCTTGAATGATGATCAGAGCCGCCGTCACTGGGATAAGAATCCAGATCAGACTCAAACCATACTGAGCGCCGGCCAGGGAGTAGGTCGTAATACCTCCGGCATCGTTGTCGACATTGGACGTAATGATTCCAGGACCGATAAAAGCGAAAAAAAGCCCCAGTTTCAACCAACCGGTCTGCAATGATTTTTTCCAAAACGACTTCACTTTTTCCATAATGATTCCGAGTTATCAGAAACTTCATTTGCCCAGTTGCGGCGCCACGATATCCAAGAGATTTTTGAAAATGATCGCCCCATGGATATGATTCTGATCGTCGACGACGGGCATGGCGGTCAGCGCATACTTGGCAAATTGATCCGCGATCTTATCCGCTTTGTCGTCAAGTTTGACCGAGACCACTCGTTGATCCATGATGTCTTGCATCTTTTGGTCGGGGTCGGCCAAAATCAAATCGCGCAGGCTGACCACGCCCAACAGATGTTCTTCCTCATCCGTGATATAAACGTAATGAACCCAATCCACATCCGCCGCCTCTTGGCGAAACTGATCGAGCGCATCTGAAACCGAAATCGACGGTCTGAAACTCAAAAAGGAGGTCGTCATCATGCCGCCTGCTTCCTGCTCCGGATGAGACATCAATTCTTTCACATCGTCAGCGATATCCTTTTCCATCTCCTTGAGAATCCCCTCCGCCTTTGCCTTTGGCAAATCTCCAATGAGATCAGCTGCTTCCGAAAGAGACATCTCCTCGATAATATCTGAGGCTTTCTCAGAATTGAGATCGGTAATCAAACTGACCTGCACTTTCGGGTCCGTCTCTTCAAGAGTTTCCGCCGCCGTTTCGACATCCAACGATTGGAACAATGCCGCTCGCTGCTTGATATCCAGATCTTCCAGAATGTCGGCGAGATCCGCCGGATGAAGTTGGCTTAATCTGTTTTGGGCAATATTCAGACGGAGCAGATCCGGTGAACTCAAAGGCTGCGTGAATTTCCAGGAAATAAGCTGATTGGAAAGAGTATAGTCGAACAACCCCTGCAAAACGGCATCCAACAAGCGGATCAACCCGACACGACGAATCAATCCGCGAAACCCCACATCCACGTGAACCAAGTGCAGACCATGACGTGTTTTAAGAAATTGCAGATCGTTCACACGGCGGATTTTCGCACCGTGCGTATCGACCACTTGCTTGTCCATCAATGCGTCGTTGAGCAGCAAATCCCCTTCCTTGATCTGTATTTCCATGAGATCGTCCACTGATCGAATTGACACCAAAATATCGCCGTTGATTTCGAGGACCTCCCTCCAGGGTAAATAGGTCCGCTTATTCTTCGGCGACGACTTGACGATGATTCCCGTAACAATCGGATAAGGATCGATAATCTCAGCGGTCAGATCATGGATTCTGCCGATTTTTTCACCGGTTGCACCAATAATTCTTTTCCCCAGGATTTCACTTAAAAACAAAAAAACCTGAGGTTCGGGACTGATCGCCATAAAAATTTCCTCCAGGTTCAGCCCTTATATCAGTTATTTTTTTTTAACGAAAGTTTTTTTATCTTGACAGTCAAATCCACGTCGATGTATTTACTTTAAGATTAAGCCTTTTAATTTGATCCGGTGAGGTTGAAAAAGGACAGCCATGAAAAACATCAGCAGCATAAAGTTGATCGAGCCTTTCTCCGCAAGGGGAAAGGCTTTTTTTATGCCCCCTATAAGGGGGGACTGGACGGCGGGCCCCAAACCTTTTACTCTTTCGGAAAGACGGCCTCCATTTTGGCCATAACGAGGAAACCATCATGACGGAAAAAAAGAATCTAAAAATCGTAATGGATGCAGAGGGCATCGAACGATGCCTCACGCGAATCGCATACGAAATTCTTGAAAAGAACAAAGGGATGGACAACCTTGTGCTGGTCGGCATTCGTACCGGCGGCATCTTTCTCGCCCAAAGGCTTCAGAAAAAAATCTCCGCTATTGAAGGGCAGACGATTCCTCTGGGGCTTTTGGATATCACACTTTACCGTGATGACATTGCGAAGAAAAAGCAAAAGGCGCCTTTGGGAAAGACCGATATCCCTTTTGATCTTACCGACAAAAAGGTGATATTGGTCGATGACGTTCTTTTTACCGGTCGGACGATTCGGGCCGCTATGGACGCGCTCATCGATTTCGGCCGTCCCAAAATGATTCAACTGGCTGTTCTCATCGATCGTGGACATCGAGAACTCCCTATCCGAGCGGATTACATCGGCAAAAATCTCCCCTCTTCGCTTTGGGAAGCGGTCAGTGTCCACCTCTTGGAAAAAAACGGCAAGGATGAAGTCGTCATCGAAGAAGAAAATTAACCATTGCGATCGGCATTAGGAAGAGAACATGATGAAGCTTGGAAAGAAGGACATCCTCGGCATCCGCGACATGTCCGTGGATGAAATCAATACCATTTTAGAAACGGCTGAGTCCTTTTTGGAAGTCTCCACGCGGGACATCAAAAAGGTCCCGACGCTGCGCGGTAAAAGCGTCATCAATCTATTTTATGAGGCCAGCACGAGAACGCGGACATCTTTTGAGATCGCGGGGAAAAGACTGAGCGCCGATACCATCAACATATCCGCCTCGACGAGCTCCGTCGTCAAAGGGGAGACGCTGATCGACACAGCGCGAAACCTTGAAGCCATGAATCCGGATATCATCGTCATTCGGCACAGCGCGGCCGGCGCGCCGCACCTTCTGGCCTCTCTGCTCAAACAATCCATCATCAACGCAGGTGACGGTGCGCACGAACACCCTTCTCAGGCTCTTTTAGATATGATGACCATCAAAAAAAAGAAGGGGCGCATCTCCGGATTGAAAATCGCTTTAGTCGGCGACATCCTGCACAGCCGGGTGGCCCGTTCCAATATCTTCGGCCTCTCCAAGATGGGAGCCGACGTGGTGGTTGCCGGACCCGCCACCATGATGCCGCGGGACATTGAACAAATGGGCGTTCGAGCTTATACAAAAATAGAAGACGCCATCAAAGACGCGGATGTCATCATGATGCTGCGCATTCAATTGGAA
The DNA here is from genome assembly GCA_964589235.1 of uncultured Smithella sp. GTDB lineage: Bacteria > Desulfobacterota > Syntrophia > Syntrophales > Smithellaceae > UBA8904. Next base: position 3,845 of record CAZPTW010000258.1, read on the forward strand.
AGACAAAAACAAAATATATTCCCATCGCTTCGAGAATACGCCCATCATTACTGCCTGAACACAAGAAATCTGAAATTGGCCAAAGAAGATGTGATCGTCATGCATCCCGGTCCGACAAACCGAGGGGTTGAAATATCGCCGGATGTCGCCGATGATCCGAAGCACTCTGTCATTCTTGATCAGGTCACAAACGGCGTTGCCGTGCGCATGGCCCTTTTATACCTGCTTACCGGAGGAAATGAATGAAACAATTATTGAAAGGCGCGCGACTGATCGATCCATCTCAAAAGATTGACGATTACATGGATCTTCTCATCGAAAACGGAAAAATATCCGCCTGCGAAAAACATATACCGACGCCTCAGGGGACCGCCGTCAGGGATTTGTCAGGGCTGATCGTCGTGCCCGGTCTGATTGACATGCATACCCACCTTCGAGAGCCCGGCCACGAATACAAGGAAATCATCGCAACGGGTTGCGCCGCAGCCGTCGCCGGCGGTTTTACGTCCATCGCATGTATGCCGAACACCGCACCGGTCAATGACAACCGGGGCATCACCGAGTTTATTCTACGAAAGGCCGCCGAAGCGAACCTGGCCAATGTCTACCCCATCGGCGCCATTAGCATGGCTTCCGAAGGAAAACAAATGACGGAATTCTGGGACCTCAGAGAAGCAGGTGTGGTCGCGCTGTCGGATGACGGAAGACCCGTCATGGATGCCGCGCTCATGAGGCGGGCCATGGAATACGCCCACTCCTTGAACCTCCCAGTCATTGATCACTGTGAGGATAAAAACCTCTCCGGCGCAGGTCTGATGCACGAGGGTTTTTATTCGACCATCTTAGGCATGCCGGGTATCCCGGCCATCGCCGAAGAAGTCATGGTAGAGCGAGACATTTTGATCGCCGAATACACACGGACGCGGATCCATATCGCCCATGTCAGCACCGAAGGGTCGGTCCGATTGATCCGAAACGCCAAAAAGCGCGGCATTCAAGTGACGGCGGAAACCGCGCCGCATTATTTCACCCTGACCGACGAGAGCCTTCAGGGATATGATACAAATTTTAAGGTCAGTCCACCGCTAAGAAGCGCCGCCGATGTCACCGCCGTCAAACAAGGACTGACGGACGGTACACTCGATGTCATCGCCTGCGATCACGCGCCGCACGGACGGACGGACAAGGAAGTGGAATTCGAATACGCCTCCAACGGTATCAGCGGTTTGGAAACATCACTCGGTTTGAGCCTTCGTCTGATTTCTGAAGGAATTTTGACCTGGCCGCAACTCGTCGCCAAGATGAGTCTCCATCCAGCGCGCATTCTCAACGTCCCCAAGGGCACGCTGGCCCCAGGAGCGGATGCCGATATTACCGTCATCGATCCCGAG
>CAZPTW010000259.1:0-5233 GCA_964589235.1 uncultured Smithella sp.
CCTATGACATGAATACGCTCATATACAGCATCCTCGACGGCGCCGAATTTCTGGAAGTGCATGCGTCCTTCGCCCGTAACATGATCTGTGGATTCGGCCGCCTGGGAGGACAAACCGTGGGGCTCGTCGCCAATCAACCAGCGGTGCTCGCCGGGGTTCTGGACAATGACGCGTCCGTCAAAGCCGGCCGATTCGTCAGATTCTGCGATGCTTTCAATATTCCACTCATCACACTTGTCGATGTTCCCGGTTTCATGCCCGGCCCCCAGCAGGAGCACGGCGGAATCATTCGGCACGGTGCAAAGCTCTTGTACGCCTTCACCGAAGCCACGGTCCCGCGTGTCAGCGTCATTGTCCGCAAGGCATACGGCGGCGCGTATCTCGTGATGAATTCGAAACATATTCACGCGGACGTCAACTACGCTTGGCCTTCGGCGGAAATCGCCGTCATGGGCCCCAAAGGCGCCGCGGAACTCATTTACCGGCGCGAAATACAGTCCGCCCAAGATCCCGAGGCAATGCTCCGGGAGAAGATGTCCCAATATCGGAAAAATTATGTCAATCCATTTCTGGCCGCCAAACGAGGCTACATCGACGATGTCATTTATCCCAGAGACACAAGACGCCATCTCATCCGCGCATTGCGAATGCTTGAAGGCAAGACTGCTTTGGGTCCGAAACGGAAACACGGGAATATTCCGCTCTGAGGTTATCTATGTTGGATAAAATTCTTGTCGCCAATCGTGGAGAAATCGCTGTCAGAATTCTTCGAACCTGCAAACGGCTCGGCATCCAAACCGTTGCGGTTCACTCCGAAGCCGATCGTCACAGCCTGCACAAACAGATGGCCGATGAAGCGGTCTTGATAGGCCCCTCCCCCGCGCGGGAATCGTATTTGAATATCGATAGAATCCTTGAAGCCGCGTTGAAAACAAAATGCCATGCAATTCATCCTGGTTATGGTTTTCTGTCCGAAAACGCCGAATTCGCCAGACGCGTCCAATCCGCCGGATTGATCTTTATCGGGCCGCCTCCAGAAGCCATTGCCATGATGGGAGACAAGCTTTCCGCAAAAGAATTGTCGATTTCAGCCGGTGTCCCGGTGATTCCTGGGCACATGGAGGCCGTCTCCACCGAAGAAGACGCCTTCACCATCGCAGAAGCCATCGGCTATCCTCTCTTATTCAAAGCAGCCGCCGGAGGAGGCGGCAAAGGGATGCGGATTGTATATCAGCCTGGGGAGTTGGAAGCGGCTTTCACCGCTTGCCGGCAGGAGGCGCGAAAAGCTTTCGGTGATGGTCGCGTATTCATCGAACGCTTTATCGAAAAACCACGCCATATCGAAGTCCAGATTCTCGCTGACACGCATGGCCATATCATCCACCTGGGCGAAAGGGAGTGCTCTATCCAGCGCAGGCATCAGAAAGTTCTCGAGGAATCGCCCTCTCCGGCGCTCTCTTCGGAAAATCGCACGGCCATTTGCCAGGCGGCTTGCATCCTGGCAAAGAAAGCCGGCTACATAAACGCGGGGACCGTTGAATTCATCTACGACACCCATGGTTCTTTTTACTTCCTGGAAATGAACACGCGTCTGCAGGTCGAGCACCCCGTAACGGAAGCGGTGACGGGTTTTGACCTTGTCGAACAACAGATCCGCATCGCATCCGGTGAGCCTTTGCCTTTCAAACAGCAAGACATCGTCCTGAACGGCTGGGCGATAGAAGCACGTGTCTGCGCGGAAGATCCACAGCGGAACTTTCTTCCAGCGACAGGGTTGATCACACGCTACGCGGAGCCCCGTGGGGCGAACATCCGCGTGGACAGCGGCATTCAGCTTGGCTCGCGCATCGGCATCCATTATGATTCGCTTTTGGCCAAAGTCATCGCTCACGGAAGCACCCGGGAAGAGGCGAGGGTTTCGCTCATCGAAGCCCTCAATGGCTTCCATATCGAGGGAATCGTCAATACATTGGATTTCGTGACGTCTGTTCTTTGCCAACCGGCCTTTAGCCAGGGTGATTTGTCCACCCGCTTTCTTGAGGAACACTTTGACGGCGCCAAACCGAAAACACCTCCAGACAGCGAATTTCTGTCTCTTTCCGTGATTGCCGCCGCCTTGATTTACCATGTCCGGAACATCGCCGTACGGGAATCGATACACCCCACCCCCTCGTATGTCGGTTTTTCCCGTCCAGACCGAAACGTCGCCCGTTATAAAGTCCGCTCCGAAGGAGAAATTTTCGACATCCGGCTCTCCGGATCACTGAAAGAAAGCCTCTGGAAATTCCAGGTCAACGGGAAATCTTATGATGTGGAAACGCCGCTCTTTGAACTCTATCGGCGCAGATTGAAACTGAAGATCAATGGACGGACACACCGCTTCCGCATTATGGTGGAAGCCCCTTATTTGCGTGTCTCCTTCAGCGGCATCACCCGTCTTTTCGATATCATGACGCCTCGAGAATACTTTCTTATGCGTTATATGCCGCCACGCGACGTGAAGAAGCCTCAAAACGAGCTTTTATGCCCCATGCCCGGCATGGTGGTTCATATTCTTGTGTCCAAGGGAGATCGTGTTTTCCACGGCCAAAACCTGATCGTCTTGGAATCGATGAAAATGGAAACCGGTGTGGCATCTCCTGTGGACGGTGTGGTTTCCGACATTTGCGTCAGTTCTGGCCGGAACGTGGAGGTGGGTGATATTTTGATGAAATTCGACCGTGAGGACAAACAAGGATGAATCATCCGCTCCTTGCCAACCGCCCTGACCGAAAGGTGCTTCTTTTGGGAAATGAAGCCATCGCCCGCGGTGCCCTAGAAGGGGGAGTCTCGTTCGCCACAGCCTACCCCGGAACGCCCTCGTCTGAAATCGCCTTGCAATTTTTTCATATCTCCCGGCAACAAGACGACTTCTACTTCGAATATAGTGCCAATGAAAAAGTCGCGTTGGAAGTTGCGGCAGGCGCGGCCATGTGCGGCCTGCGTGCTTGCGTGAGCATGAAACACGTGGGACTCAATGTTGCATCCGATGCTCTCATGACGCTCGCCTACACCGGCGTGAATGGTTCTTTGGTCGTCATCGTCGCGGATGACCCTTTTATGTACTCAAGCCAAAATGAACAGGACAGCCGTTACTATGCGAAGCTCTCCTCTCTACCCATGCTAGAGCCTTCCTCAATCCAGGAAGCCAAAGATATGACCCGCTATGCCTTCAATCTGTCCGAAGGTCTCGGCATTCCGGTGATCCTGCGAACGACAACACGCATCAACCACGGAAGCGGCGTCGTTTCATTGGGGTTGCTTGAAAAACGCACACTCAAAGGTTCCTTCTTGAAAAATCCCTTTGTCTATGTCTGTACCCCGTCCGTCTCGCGTCATCTTCATCCGAAACTCTTGGAAAAAGCGGCCAAAGCCGCCGACATAGCGAATAAATCGAGATGGAACTTGATCGAGGGACGCGGCCCGCTCGGAGTCGTTTGTAACGGCGTCAGTTACGGGTATGTCGTCGATGCCATCTCTGAAAGCGGTCACATGGATCGCTTCAGAGTTCTGCGTTTGGGCTTTTCCCATCCCATTCCGGAAGAGCGTGTGATCAGATTTTTGAAAGGCTGTGAAAAAATTCTGGTCGTTGAGGAGGGCGAACCTTATCTTGAAGAAGCCATCCGGGTCGTAGCCAATAGAAACGCTTTTGCCGTGCCTGTCTTCGGCAAAGGCGATGACTTATTTTCGAGATTGTACGAATTTGACCCCGCTTTGGTCAAAAGCGTTTTAGGGAAAGTTTTCGGGTTGCCCTTCCCGACGGCAAATCCCGTCGACACAAATGATTTACCCAACTTGCCGCCCAGGCCGCCCAATCTGTGCGCCGGTTGTCCTCACCGCGCAGCATATCTTGCAGTGCGCGAAGTCTTTGGCGACTCAGCGATTTATCCGACCGACATCGGATGCTATACGCTGGGCATTCATCCGCCCCTGCATATGGGTGATTTCCTTATCGCGATGGGAGCGGGTATTGGCTCCGCAGGGGGTTTCGCCCGGGCAACCGGCCAAAAAGTCGTCGCTTTCATCGGCGACTCAACCTTTTTCCACAGCGGCCTTTCACCATTGGCAAGCGCCGTTTATAACCGACATGATTTTCTTCTGGTGGTTCTCGACAATGGCACGACCGGCATGACCGGACACCAACCGCACCCCGGTGTCGATGTTTCGCATTTGGGGCTTTACAAAACGCCCATCGACATCGAATCAGCTGTTCGTGGCTTGGGGGTGACGTCCGTGGAAACCGTCAATCCGCTGCATGTCGCCAAAACCGTGGATACACTCAAGCGATTATCCGGAGAGTCGGGTGTTTCCGTTCTTATCATGAAAGCCATCTGTCCGCTTTATGATAAAACCCTTTCCGGTCATCGCTCGAGAAGACCTTACGCCATTCAATCCGCTCAATGTAAAAACCATCGCATCTGTGTCCAAAAAACCGGATGTCCTGCGTTTTTTGTAAAGAATGATCGCATCGCCATCAATCCGAATCAATGCGTCGGTTGCTCACTTTGCGCGCAGATTTGTCCGGAGAAAGCCATCAGGCCTGTTTCCCAAAAAGGAGATCCCTCATGAAAACCACCCGCATTGTGATCGTCGCCGTCGGCGGTCAGGGAAATATTCTCGCGGCAAGACTGATCGGAGAGGCGGCCCTCTCCTGCGGATTCGATGTTCGCATGTCGGAATTCCATGGGATGGCCCAGCGAGGTGGCGTGGTGGAATCTATGGTCATCCTGGGCCCCGGGGCTGGACATTGCATCGCTGACGGAGAAGCCGACGTTCTTTTGGGGTTTGAACCGGTTGAAACGCTGCGAGCCGCTAGAAAATGCTCCTCTTTTACGCAGGTCATCACCAACACCACGCCCGTTTTCCCCTTTACGGTAGCTTTGGGTCAGGCGACTTACCCGGACATTCCAACTGCCATGAAAATGCTGGCTCCCCGCGTGAGGAATCTGACCGCCATCAATGCAACCGATCTGGCTCACCAAGCCGGTTCCGTCTTGACGCTCAATGTCGTCATGCTGGGAGCCCTGGCCGCCTCGGGAAGCTTACCCCGCATCGGATACGAAGCTTTGGAAAGAGCGATTCGACATCACTTCAAACCTCCGCTGACGGACCTCAACCTCCGTGCATTCTCCCTGGGATACGAGGCGCATCCCCTAAAAGCACTGGAGGCATACGCATGAATCGCCGAATAGTC
>CAZPTW010000260.1:0-5227 GCA_964589235.1 uncultured Smithella sp.
GGAGGACATCCCATCAGTCCGGACGTCATCGGCTTTTTCAGAGCGATGGGTTTGAATTTAAAGCAATGTTACGGGTTAACGGAATCATGCGGCATTTTTCAGATTCAACCGGATGATGAAGTCAAGCTGGAAACTGTCGGCAAACCATTGCATCTGACGGAGGTGAAGCTTGCGGAGGATCAGGAAGTCCTGGTCAAGTCCGAGGCAAATTTTTCAGGTTATTATAACGATTATAAAGCAACTGAAGCGGCTTTTGAAAATGGCTGGTTAAAAACCGGAGACGCCGGCTATATCGATGATGACGGGCATTTGTTGATTATCGGCCGAAAAGAGGATATTATCCGTAATAAAAGCGGTGAAGCCTTCTTACCCGACTTCATTGAAACTCGCTTGAAGTTTAGCCCCTACATCAAAGAAGCCGTTACGTTCGGCGAAGCCCGACCATATATTACGGCCATGATCAATATCGATCAAGGAAACGTAGGCAATTGGGCTGAAGAACGACTCATCCCCTATACAACATATATGGATCTTTCGCAGCAGAAAGCTGTCGAAGAGTTAATTTTAAATGAGGTCCGCGAAGTGAACAAACAGCTTCCCGAATCGATGAAAATCAGACGATTCGTATTGCTATATAAACTACTGGATGCGGATGATGAGGAATTAACCAGAACAGGAAAGGTTCGCAGACGGTTCGTTTATGGCCTTTATATCCGAATTATTGAAGCCATGTACAGTGGCCAAAAAAGTGTTCAGGTGACTGGGAAAATAAAATATCGGGATGGCCGTGTCGGAGAAATTGAAACGACCATTCATGTCCTTGATGTTGATTAAGGTGTTATCATGGAATTTTTTCTACAGCTACTGGTAAACGGAGTTTGTGTCGGATTGCTCTATGGTATTTCCGCCATGGGTTTTGTCATGATTTTCAAGGCATCCAGTGTATTAAATTTTGCTCACGGCGAGCTTCTGGCACTAGGAGCTTTTTTCTTTTTGTCACTGGTGACATGGGGGAAAATACCGACCGCTGCCGCATTTTTGCTGACCCTCTTGGGCTGTTTTCTTTTGGGGTTCATCATTGAGAAATTCTTTCTACGACCTCTTATTGGAGAAAAACTCATTTTCGTCATTATGCTGACTGTCGGGTTGTCAGCCATGTTTAAAGGAATGATTCTGTTGATATGGGGGGGCAACTTGCAAACCTATCCTGAGTTTCTTCCGCAATGGTTAGAAATGAAGATCGGTTCGATTTACATTGCGCCTGTTTACTCTTCCGCTTTGATGATCAGCATCGTTTTCCTTGTTCTTTTCGGTTTATTTTTTAAAAAATCATCCCAAGGAATTTATATGCGCTCAGTCGCCGACAATCAAAAAGCGGCGTTGTCTCTTGGCGTGCATGTCCGCAGAGTTTTTGCTCTATCTTGGGCAATAGCCGCCATGGTTGCCTGTATGAGCGGGATCGTCCTTGGAATCATCAATGGCGTCAACGTTCATGATCTTTCCGCTATCGGTCTGAAAGTCTTTCCCGTCGTCATTCTTGGTGGACTTGACAGCATAGGCGGCGCCATTATCGGTGGAATTATTATCGGACTTTTAGAAACATTTACGGGTGGCTACCTGTCTCCTTCTTTGCGGGATGTGGTCCCATATATTGTGTTGGTCTTTATTTTGATGGTCAAACCTTACGGTTTGTTCGGTCTAGTAGAAATTGAGAGGGTATAGGGGAAATCAGGGCCCATGAAAAAGTTTTCTTTTCATCCTTGCGGCAATTTCCGCGAAAGCTATTTACAAGAATTAACCATCTTTGAAACGTGGTTCGGCCGCGTGAGCCTGTTGGTGTTTCTCGTTGTGCTGATGGTAGGCGCCCCCTTGTTTTTGAGTAATTACCTTTTATATATTCTCAATAATATAGGTATTATGGCGATTGCCGCTGTCGGGTTGAATATTCTGATCGGTTATACTGGACAAATTTCTCTCGGACATGGCGCTTTTTTCGGTGTCGGCGCTTATGCCGGAGCGATTCTGGCAACAAGACTCGGGTTACCATTCTATATCTGCATTCCATCGGCAGGGCTGATCACTGCATTGATTGGAATGATTTTTGGTATACCTTCCGGTCGTCTCAAAGGCCTTTATCTGACGATTGCAACACTCGCCGGCCAATTCATCATTGAATATGTTCTGATCCAATGGGAAAGCCTGACCAAGGGGACCATGGGAATTGCACTCCCTGAACCCAAACTCCTTGAAATGACAATTTCTGGTGATAGGGCCTTCTTTTTTGTTATTTTTTTCTGTCTGATCGCCATGACATGGTTTGCCGTCAACATGATGCGAAGCAAGTATGGGCGAGCCTTTATTGCCATCCGGGATAACGATCGCGCAGCGGAGGGCATGGGAATCCCCATCTTCAAATACAAACTGCTGTCATTTGGCATCAGTTCTTTTTATGCTGGATTTGCAGGTTCCATCTGGGCTTATTACATGGTCAGTATCACAACCGAACCTTTTAATTTAGGCTTGTCTGTCGAATTCATCGCCATGGTTATCATCGGCGGCATGGGAAATATTCCAGGGTCGATTTTCGGCGCTACATTCATAACGGTGTTGAATGAAATCTTACGCTATACAACAAGTTTATTGATGAACGTCAGCTTCGTAACAAGCCTGGGATTGAATATGGCTCCACTTCGCGAGTTTGTTTTCGGTTTGGCAATTGTGCTTTTTATCCTGATTGAGCCCAAAGGACTTGCCGAACTTTGGCGGATTGTCCGGTCCAGTTTCCGCCTATGGCCGTTTTCTTATTAGGGGTCACGTATGGAGGATATCCTTTTACAACTGAATAATATTTCTGTTGTCTATTCCAATGTTATCCAAGTCCTCAAAGGTGTATCTCTGTCCGTCGAAAAGAGACACATCGTATCCCTTTTAGGAAGTAATGGTGCCGGAAAAACAACGACGTTAAAAGCCATATCCGGCCTTCTAAAACCTGAAAACGGTGAGGTTACGGACGGAAATATAATTTATAAAGGCATACATATTCAAAACCAAGCGCCGGAATTTATTACTCGTCAGGGGATTATTCAGGTGTTGGAAGGTCGGCAGCCTTTTAAATACTTGACCATTGAAGAAAATCTCCGAGTCGGAACGGCGACACGTCCCGGAAAACCTTACAAACAAGATTTGGAAATGGTCTATCACTATTTCCCGGCATTGGTGAAGCGTAGGAAGTCTCTGGCCGGATATTGCAGCGGCGGTGAATTGCAGATGTTGGTTATCGGGCGAGCGCTTATGGCACATCCCGAGCTTCTGATGTTGGATGAGCCTTCTCTTGGTCTTGCGCCTTTGGTGGTTCAGGAAATATTTCGCATTATTAAGAAAATCAATGAAGAACATGGTACAACCATTGTACTGGTTGAGCAAAACGCCAATATGGCTCTTCAGGTTGCCCATTACGGTTATGTCATGGAAAACGGAAAAATCGTCATGGAAGGCACATCCAGAGATCTTGTCGATAATCCAGACGTGAAAGAATTTTATCTGGGAATGGCCTCGACAGGAGCTATCAAATCTTACAAAGATGTGAAATCTTACCGTCGACGCAAACGCTGGTTATAGAATTTTTTATAGGAGAGAAAAATGAAAAAGTATTTCGACGCCAAGGAAAAATCATCTTGGAGGGAACGCAAAGAAAAACAGGATCAAGCGCTTGCGGCAATGGTTAGACTCGGTTACAAAAAATCTTCTATGTTAAAGAAAATTCTGGATCAACATCAGATCCATCCCGCAAAAATTAAAACTCGTGAAGATTTGGAAATTTTACCTATAATATCTCGTGAGCGACTTGTTGAAATGGAGATGGCGTATCCCCCTTTTGCCGGGCTGGAAGATCCTTCCGCTAAAATCGACAGAATCTTCACGTCTCCCGGTCCAGTTTATGAACCGCATTTGTGTGAAAATGATTATCTTTGGGCCAGAGCCTTTTTTGCCGCCGGCATCGGTTCACAAGATGTTGCTTTAAACGCGTTTTCATATCACTTGGTTGCAGCGGGGCTTACATTTCATTATGGCCTTCGCAAAGTCGGTGCGACCGTCGTTCCTTCAGGTACTTCCTCTTCTCAGATTCAGGTTCAATTAATTCGGGATTTAGGAATTACCACCTATGTGGGAACACCAAGTTTTCTTATGTCCATTATTCAACAATCAAAAGAGATGGGATACCATTTCAAAAAAGACTTCCGGCTCAAGAAAGCCTGTTTTGCCGCCGAACCTCTACTGCCGGATTTGCGCCGCATCTTTGAAAAAGAATATGAAATTTCTACCTATCAGATGTATGGGGCGACGGAGGTGGGGGATGTGGCCTATGAATGTTCCTCTAAATCCGGATGGCATATCTGCGAAGAAACGATTGTTGAGATTGTCGATCCCGCAACCGGTAGGAATGTTACCCCGGGGGAACTAGGTGAAATTGTCGTTACCCGATTGAATCCTATTTTTTTTCTTCTCCGTTTTGGTACGGGGGATTTATCGCGACTCATCACGGAAAAGTGCGCATGCGGTAGAACATCGTACCGGTTAGCGGGCATCGCTGGGAGGGTAGGGGAGGCTGTCAAAGTCAGGGGATTGTTTATTGCTCCCAGCCAATTAAAGGCGCTTTCCGGAAAGTTTGACTCTTTGCCCATTCAAGCCGTTGTGACACGTTTGGGCCATAACGACTTATTGACGATCAGATTAGAAAAGGTAAACGCCCAGATAGGGACTAATCATTGGGAAGAAAGATTTAGAAAAATCTTCAAAGAGATATGCACGGTCAAAGTCGATCGTATTGAGTACTTGGCCCCCGGTACCCTCAAAACGGATCAGAAAATGATTATGGATCTCAGGAAATGGGAGACATAGATGTCGATGACATCTTTTTCCCCAGTTGATAAGCGTCAATGATAGAAAGTACCCATAAAAGCACGAGAATGGCACTCATCAAGAGTAAGGGTTTCCGGTCAAGCCGTTCAATCGCCAAGATGAAAATATTGAGGATGTCCGTGAAGTGTATGGATTCCTTTTTAACGGGGGCGATCTTCATGGCAGCATAGCCTGAAGAAATTACGAAAACAGCCATTGTGACGGCCCCAATAAAAGTGGATACGATAAAAAAGACCCCCCTTTTATAGTGCTTTAAATAGATTTGTCCCCATCCAGGAAATAATAAGGCGGATAATAGGGCGGCTCT
>CAZPTW010000261.1:0-5220 GCA_964589235.1 uncultured Smithella sp.
GGGATGATCTTGCTTTCCCAACCAAAGCCAGATTTTCTCGAAAGTGGCTTTTCCAATTTTGGGGTACATCATCAGAAGCCTGCGCCAGGCCAATTCATCATGATCATTGACCATAACGCGCATGTAAGACATCACGTCCTTGATGTGAGCTTGATCGAAAAACCGAATGCCCGAGCGGATTTCAAATGGGATATCCCGCCTTACAAATTCCATCTGGATCTCCATCGAATGATAGTGCGCTCGATAAAGGACGGCGATGTCATGAAAAGCGACACCGCTTCTTGTCAGTTCGTCAATCCTCTGAGCGACAAAATCGGCTTGTTTCAATGCATTCTGCGCGGATACGATCACCGGAAGCATTCCTTTTGGGCGAATCGCTTTGAGGACTTTGGGAAATTGATTTCCATTGTTGTGGATGCTCATATTGGCCAAATGAAGAATTTCCGGTGTGCTGCGATAATTCGTTTCCAACTTAAAGATTTTACAGTCCGGATAGCGCTTCGGGAAATCGATGATGTTGGAAAAATTTGCGCCGCGGAAAGAGTAGATGCTTTGGGAATCATCGCCGACCACCATGAGATTGCGGTGTCCGGAAGCCAGTAAATCCACGATATCGGCTTGAAGGATATTCGTATCCTGATATTCATCCACCAGAACATGGTCAAACCGACTGGAAAGCGCCTGCAAAACATCTGGGTGTTCGTGAAGAAGCCTGCGACAGTTGACCAGCAAATCATCGAAATCCATGAGGCCTAAATCTTTCTTCTTTTGATCATATCCACGCGCGATCCGGCTGATATCCCGGCCGAGATGCAAGAAAAAGGAGTAACGGTTGACAAGCACGTCATCCAGTGATGTATGCGTATTCACCGCCAGGCTGATCATTTCCGCAATAACGTTGCTTTTAGGAAACTTGCTCAGTTTGGTGTCAATTTTCAATTCCGCCATCACCTGTGAGATGATTTGCCGCGCGTCTTCACTGTCAATAATGGAAAAATGAGAGGGGTAGCCAAGACGGTATGCGTAACTTCTTAAAAAACGATGAGCGATGGCATGGAATGTTCCGCCCAGTATCTTCCCCGTGCATGTGTCGGCCAATCTTTCTACACGACTGAGCATGGATCTGGCCGCTTTGTTTGTAAAGGTGGCAAGCAATATGTTTTCCGGGGGCACCCCCTGTGAGAGGAGATACGCCACCCGGTAAGTCAAGGTTCGCGTTTTGCCGCTGCCCGCGCCGGCTAGGACCAATATCGGGCCGCCTCTCTCCGTGACGACTCGGTATTGCTCTGGATTCAACTCTTTTTCATAATCAATCATTTACACTTTTTCATACATCCGCATTGACGGACTTCAGAACCTTCTTTATATCGGCCATCGTCTCCTCGGCTTTGAGCGACACGAAGTTTTTCAACAATCCCTCTTTTTCATAATAACCGATCAGCTCAGCCGTCTTTGAATGGTAGATTTCCAAACGGGTTTTGATCGCCTCTTCCGTCTCGTCATCTCGCTGAACCGTCTGGTGATTGCACACTTTGCAGGTCCCATCCTCTCTGGGGGGATTGGTTTTTACGTTATAGATCGCTTGGCAGTCCGGGTTGCAGCAGGTTCTGCGTGTGGTTAGACGATCTAAAATCAATTCTCTAGGCGCCTGCAGATTACCGACAAAATCCAATTTCATCCCCAGCCTGACCAGCAAGGCCTTTAACGCTTCCGCCTGCGGCATTGTCCGGGGGAAACCATCTAGAATGAACCCCTTCGCACAGTCTTTCTCTTTGAGTCTTTCTTCCATCATTTCCATGATCAATGAATCGGGAACAAGATCACCCCGGTCCATGGCCTCTTTGGCTTTTTTCCCCAACGCCGTGCCTGCTTTCACAGCGGATCGCAACATGTCGCCTGTCGAAATTTGCACGGAACCGTCGTAATCACTGAGCATTTTGGCAATAGTGCCTTTTCCCGCCCCCGGCGCACCCAACAGAATAATTCTCATGGCTCGTCCTTTCCAGCATCCATTTATAAAATCGTTTGAGCGGGCTTATAGAGCAAAAAGGTTATCGGGTCAAGACAATTAGGCTTTATTGATGGCTCTTGACTTTGATTTCAAAGAGATACGGCCAATATTTTCCTGTCAAGAAGACACGATCCGCTTTTCGATCATATGCTATCCCATTGATGACATCCACCTGAGCGTCTCTCGTCAGATATGAACGAAGCGATGTGAGATCGATCCACCCCTTGACCTTTCCATTTCCGGGACAAATTCGAGCGATGAAATCGTCCAAATAAATATTCGCCCAGATTTCACCTCGGACAACCTCCAATTCGTTGAGACGCTCAATGGAGGTCCTACCGTCTTTGACATCGATCTTACGGGTGATTTTAAATGTATCCGGATCACGGGCGAAAAGTGTCGAGGTTCCGTTACTCATCCATAAACGACGTCCGTCAGTCGTCAGCCCCCATCCTTCCCCCCGATATTTGACTTTTCTTTTGACCTGAAGCGACTTAAGATCATACACGATCATGGTCTCGTCTTGCCAGGTCAACTGATAAATCCGGTCTTTTAAAACGGTAACGCCCTCGCCGAAATATTTTTCTCCGATGAAATAGGCTTGCAGAACCCTTCCGGTTTCGATCTCTTTTTTGTATAGCCCGGATTTTCCGTATTGCCCCGTCGCTTCATAAAGAAAGCCTCCATGAATGAACAGCCCCTGGGTGAAAGCGTCGATATCGTGAGGATACACATTGATCACGTCAATCGATTGGATCGGCAGTTTGGTCGTTTTTATATACGTAGGAAGATCTCTCGCGAACAAAACGCCGGGTAAAAACAGCCAAACCATGATCGATAGCTTCAGCAAACGGCCATTCATCTTTCCACTCACTGTCTTTTTCACTGTTCTATACAACAATTCTTTTTATCAATAAAGGATTTGCTATCTTCTAGAGTTTCTAGTAAAATTAAGCACATGAAGTACACGTCCGACGATTTTTACAAAATTTGCAGTGGAATTCCTTTTCTGGCTTGTCTTTCAAAAACGGAGCTTGCAGAGATTGAGGCGGTCGTCATCGTCAAAAAATTTCTAAAAAACCAAGTGATCCTTCTTGAAGAAGACGAACCCTCCTATTTCTATTTTATGATATCCGGCCGGGTCAAAGTCATCCGTTACAATGAGGCCGGTAAAGAATTGATGCTGGCCATCCACAAACGCTACGATTATTTCGGTGAAATGGCTATTCTCGATGGGAAGACGTCTCCTGCCACGATCATTGCCATGGAAGACTGCACCATCGGTTTTATCACCAAAAGCAATTTCATGAAATTTATCATGAGCAATGAAAGAAGCTTACAGCAAATTATCGCTCTTTTGTGCTCGCGTCTGCGGGAAGCCTGGAGTATGCTGAATATCCTGGGTTTTGCCGAAGCAAGCGAAAAAGTTCGCGCCGCGCTGAAAGTTTTTTCCAAGAAATTCGGAACACAAGACATTAACGGCACCATCATCAGCATCAAGCTCACCCACAAGGATTTGGCGAATTTCGCCGCGGTGTCCCGAGAGACAGCCAGTCGCATCATCAGTTCCCTGATGAAGTCCGGCGAAATCGAACTCGTCGACAACAAATACTTCCTCTTGAAGCCTTCTTTCTTCAATAAATCCTCCGTTTCGTGATCCCCGTCACAGAAGGACTATTCAGTTTTAATCTAATACATTCGATAATATGAATGAAGTGTAATGCATGATATTGATCTTCTTGCCTGAGGCCTCGAATGAATTTTGGAGGAAAAAGAAGATCATGATGTCCTGAACATGCATAGGTGAAAGGAGTAGCATTATGGACAGTTTATTGACAAATCAGATGATGGTTCCGCTTTATCAGATTATGCTTCTCTTGGTCATTGTGACGATTGCTCTACTGTTCGGTTATCTGAGGTTGGGGTTGTTTTTTGTTTACGCGTTTGTTTTCTATTGGGGAAACATTTTCAATCTTCAATCGACATTCAATAACGGTGAGCCTGAGATCTCCACTTTTTCGTTTATGTTCGTCGGATTTGGGTTGATCATCATCTTCTTGGCGATGATTGGTTTTCTCCTGAATAGAGAATGAATTGCGCCATGTACTGCGATTATTGGAATCTCAAGAAAGCGCCTTTTGACAACGTCCCCGATCCGGAGATGTATGTTCCTTGTCATCCATCACTGGAAAATGCCATCTGTGAGATTCTTTTTGCGATCCGGGAAGCGGATGAATCTTTGGCAGTCATCGTAAGCGAAGCGGGGCTGGGCAAAACACTGGCCCTGCGAAAAATCATCAATACCCTCGCGCCAGATCGTTTCCGGTCCGTATTGATCACAAATCCCAGCCTCTCCTTTACGCAACTTTTAAGAGAGATCATCATCCAAATAACGGGGCGTCCATGTGAAGAAGTGCAAAAAGGGGTTCTGATGGACTTGCTCAAAAACCAGCTGACGTCCTCAATGGCGCAAGGCAAGAAAATCGTCATCTTCATCGATGAGGCAAACGCTCTGACGCCTTCCAATCTCGAAGACTTGAGGCTTCTCACCAATATTCAAGACGAAAAACAAAACCTATTGACTCTTGTTATTGCAGGACAGCTTGAACTCGCCCAACGATTGGAACACCCCCAACAGGCCAATTTATATCAACGTATCGGCGCATATGCCCGTATCGAAAAACTTCCCTCCATCGAGGCTGTCAAGCAATACGTTGAAGAACGCCTGAGACTGGCCGGGACAAATATCAAAATCTTCGAGGATGACTGCTTTGCGCTCATCTGGAATGCTTCCGACTATGGCGTGCCGAGACTGATCAACAAAATCTGTAAACTTTCGCTGAAGACCGGGGAAACAAATCAAAGCGACTACATCTCCGCAGATATTGTAGCATGGGCCGCCGGTCGGTTTCGGAAAATAACCGACACCGCTGCCGGACAAGTCCCCTCCATCAATTTATCACCGGTTCGTCGTGAGCAAGATTTTCATTCCATATCCGAGGCAAAACAATTCGAAACACAAGCAAACGTTAAGGAAAATGAAGATTTATCCAATGAAATGGAGGATGGATCTGTCCACCCAAGTGATGACGTTTCGAACTGGCATCTAGACGCTGGGAAGACATCAGGAAGATTGATACAATTTCCCCTCGCAGCAACCAACGACGTTTCGGATGCACGAAACGAGCGGGATATTCTCGACCCCAAAA
>CAZPTW010000262.1:0-5208 GCA_964589235.1 uncultured Smithella sp.
CACACAAGACGCCGTTTCCTATACTGCCGACAACGAAAAGCAAGTTCTTATCAATGATTTTGATAAGGGATGGCAGGCTGATCCGCTGAATGAAGAGGCTATTAAGTCGATTGGAAATCGATGGCGGTTTCAAGATAAGGCAATTTGATTGAATGCTATGGCATAAGTAGGAGCGTTTTAGATACGTTTGAACGATGTTTCGAAAATCTGGCAAGGATTGAATCAGGCACGCCGAAGAAGTATTCTAAAAAGTCATTAGGAGCGGAGATGTCTATGGCTAAAAAAAGAGTATTTATCAGTTTTGATGTGGATCATGACGAAGGTACAAAGACAATGCTTGCTTTGCAGGAAAAGCTTCAAGACAGCCCATTTGACTTTACTGATGCATCAGTAAAAGAACATCTTCCGGGTGATTGGAAAGATAAAGTCAGACGGCGGATGGCCAACATTGACCTTGTGATTGTATTGTGCGGTCAATATACGCATACGGCCAGTGGCGTTTCAGCCGAGGTGACGATAGCCCAAGAAAAGAATGTGCCTTATTTCTTGCTCGCGGCGTATTCTGATAAGCATTGCACAAAACCTGCATCTGCAAAAACAGAAGACAAGGTTTATAAATGGACTTGGGATAATCTCAAGGCATTGATCGGTGGGGCAAGATGAGCGACGCGAAAAGCGTCTTTAATGTAAATGAGAAAGAATACGGCGCCAATTACAGGGATCACTTGTTGGCGCAGTATCAGCTTTATGTTGAGGGGATGGAGAAAATTAGCGATCGGCGGCAAAATGCGAATAATTACTTCATCACAATCAATACTGTGCTGATTTCTTTCATTGGCATTATATTTCAGGTAAAAATATTTGAGCATGTCACGTGGATAAAATCCCTTATTGCAGTTATTGGGATCATCATATGCGCGATTTTCTGGTTTCTTTTACGGTCATATAAACAGCTTAATACCGGCAAGTTCAAGGTTATTCATGAGATAGAAAATAAGTTGCCTTTATCTCTATATGATTACGAATGGGAGATGCTCGGCGAGGGGAAAGATAAAAGCGTCTACTTTCCGTTCTCGCATATTGAAATGATTATCCCATGGGTTTTTGGAATCGTGTACGTTGTCCTCGGCGTGTTGTTTTGGAGATGTTAATGCCATGAGTAAAAAATTCATTTTTCATATTAATTCCGGAGATGAGGCAAAAACAATCACTGAAGAGAATCTTGCGGATTACGCCCGTAGTGTTGGATTAGAACGAATCGCACCCGATCGTTGCTCTTGGCTTTTTATAATGAATTTATACCTGTTTGTTGAAATAAACGGTATAGATCCAAAATTAGTTGTTGAGGAAATTGAGGTGCTTGAAGGTAAGCGGCAGGGTATCGGGACAAAACCAGCAACTCAATTTAAGAAAGAACCATTAAAAGGCTTATGGCACAAACATTTTTTTTCGGCCCACTTTGTGCCTTGCAATCTTCGCAATCAACTGGGAAAGAATGGAATTAGGGATTTAGTCGAAGAGGTTCTTGATCCTGCAAAGTCACCAGTTGTAACTGTGGATATGGTTAATGAGCTGTCAAAACGACTTGTAACTGGGTCA
Organism: uncultured Smithella sp.; assembly: GCA_964589235.1. Classification (GTDB taxonomy): domain Bacteria; phylum Desulfobacterota; class Syntrophia; order Syntrophales; family Smithellaceae; genus UBA8904. The sequence continues at coordinate 1,600 of CAZPTW010000262.1, forward strand.
TTAGAAAAAAGAGAGGCGCAGGACAAACTGACGGGCGAGTGGATTGTTTTCGCGAAACATGATGGGGAAAATTACTATCTTTGTATTTCGACGCATAAAGAGGGGGATCAAGTAATTTACGATCAAATCAGCTCTATGTGTTTTAAGCAGTTTCCTTTTTTAAAGAATGGTTGTGGTCAGTAGTTTTTTATTGCCAGTGTTATTTGTTGTGATATAATGTTGTATAATGTGCTATAAAAATAGGGAGTGATAATATGGATCGAAAGAAAAACATTTTTGATAAGATCGGATCTTTGATTCCGGGATATCGTGGCTACGCAGAACGAGAGGGTCGCAGGCAGTGTGATAAATTGTTACGCGAACAAGTAGTTTCAATACTTGAGCAATGTGAAACGGCAATTAATACCCTAATTGATGAAAGCATAAAAAATCGGAATCCAGAAAAAACAAAAATCTTTGAAGATAACCGAAAGCGTCTTAATACATTAACCGCAAAAATAAAATTCTCTCCCTATGGAGCATCGGCTTTTTTTAGCAATTCGCAGATAAAAGAATCAGAGTTAGAGCAAATATACAAAAACGACTTGGAAATTTTGGAGCGAGCCAATTCTTTTAAGCAATTCATAGAAGATAAGAGTTCCAAGGATATTAACCCATCCATAGAGGAAATTGTGGCACTGTTAGATGCGAGGAATCAATTTATAAAGGAGTTTAAATAATGCCAAGACTAATGGAAGTTTTAGAGTTTTTAGACGACACTGGTTCAACCATGGTGAAAAGGATTCCCGAATCTGGCGATACAGAAATTAAATGGGGTGCTCAATTAACAGTTCGGGAGAGTCAGGTAGCTGTTTTTTTCCGTGACGGCAAATCCCTTGATGTATTTGGTCCCGGTCGGTATGTCCTGCAAACGCAGAATATTCCGGTGGTCGGGAAATGGGTAACAAGTTTTGGTTACGGCCCTACGTCTCCATTCAGATCGGAAGTATATTTTCTTAATATGAAGTTATTCCCCAATCTTAAGTGGGGGACAAGAGAACCAATTTTGTTTAGGGATGAAGAATTGAAGATGATTCGATTGAGAGGTCACGGCATCTTTTCTATCCAAATAAAAGATGCCATGCTTTTTTTAAATAAAGTAGTCGGGACAAATGCAATTTACCATGACTCAGACATCGAAGATTATCTCCGCAACATTGTAGTAACAAGGCTAACCGATATCCTTGGCAATCAAAAGAAGTCAATATTTGATATACCCAAAGAGCTTAACTATTTATCCGTAGCAGTTAAACAAGGCTTAGTCGCCGATTTTGATGGATTGGGTTTATCCCTGCACGATTTTTATATTAATTCAATTTCTCTTCCGCCCGAAGTTCAAGCAATAATCGATGCTAAAACAAGCATGTCTGCGTTGGGGAGTATGGATGAATTCATGAAGTTTAAGGCCGCAATAGCTTTGGAATCTGCCGCCAAAAATCCGGAAGGATCGGCTTCAGCAGGGGTTGGAATGGGGGCGGGTTTAGGTATGGGATTTATGTTGCCCAAGATGTTGCAGGATGCAATTCAAACAGGACAAGGGGCTCAGGGGGGCATTAAGGAAAGCCCAGCGGATAAAATTAAGAAGCTCAAAGAATTGTTTGATATAGGAGCTATATCCAAAGAAGAATATGAAGAAAAGAAGAAAAAACTTTTAGAGGAGATTTAATGTGAAAAAAATTCTATTGGGATTTATAGTCGCATTGGCCGCATGCGCAATAATAATATATGCGATTGAAAGCAAAAAATCCGGGGCGCAGATAGCCGTTGGATTTTTATTGTTTATTTTTCCATTCATGTTCTTATCTTCGTTCAAATCGACTGTCCCGGCATTTATTTTATCGGCTTTAGCTATAGGGACAGGTTACGTTGCGTTTAAGTATCATTATTTGGATCTTTTCTGGGGGATAGGGCTAGCTTTTGTCATTGGCATGCCAATTTTTTGTTTTAGGGTTTTTCCGTATAAAATATTTTCACCCACCGAATACAAAAAGTCATTCAAAAACAAGGAGACTAAATAATGCATGAACAAGAAATAATATATTTTAGCGATGCATTGAAGCTGGCTAAAGGGGATTTTCTTATTGATGCGATTGAGAAATTCAAGAAACTAATAGCAGAATTTCCCAATAGCGACCTTGCTGATGATGCGATGTATAATATTGCGCTTGCTTATTTTAATATGGGTCAGTTTGAAAAAGCAATTGAAGAGCTAAGATCGTTGATTGGTAAATATCCAAATGGAACCATCACTGCGCTCGATAATACTAGAGAGTTTGGAAAGACAGCCGCAAAAGCATACTATTTGATCGTGAATTGCTACCTCGGGTTGGGACAAATAGATAAAGCAAAAGAAACCCTGTCGAAGCTGGGGCAATACACAGATTCTTATGTTGAAAAAGATGGGAAAAAGATAACCTTTGACGAGATGGCAAAGAAATCAATAGAAGTCTATAAGTCTATTAAAAAATAGGTTTGAAAATGGCGTTTATAGAAAGTAAGTGTCCTAATTGTGGCGGTGAATTAAGAATTCCGGATGATCGAGCTACTATTAAATGCATGTATTGCAGTAGTGAGATAGTCGTTCGGCAGGCTATCAGGAAGAGCGATAGCGTAAACCTTGACAATATTCTTAACTTAGCAAAGACCGCAAAAGATTCTGGCAATTATGAAGATGCATATAAGTATTATTCAAGAGTGTTAGAGGTAGATCAGCAAAATTGTGAGGCATGGTTAGGTTTTGGCGAGTCGGCTGGTCGGATGTCTTCGTTTAAAGAGCCAAGCATCGAAGAGATGTTGTCGGCGTTTAATAAAGCCACACAATGTGCGTCAGACAGCAGAGCAATTGAAACTAAAATTTCTGTGCTAATAAATAGCGTTTCGTTTGATTTTTACAAATTAGCTTCCGCTCATATTCTAAAATTTATGACTGATACAAGAACCTTGAATGTTTACATCGCTCGCTGTTTTGAGATATTGGAATCCATGGAGTTAGCCCATAAATATTCGCCGCGAGACACCCAGATAATTGGCAACATTATATTCATTTGCAAAGATAATCTCGAAGGCGTTATTTTTTGCGAGAAATTTGATACTAACGGTGAGCCTATAAACCAACTCATGGTTTTATCCGGGGATGTAAAGGAAAAATTCGATTTAATCATGCGACGTTTTATAGCTAAGATGAAGGATGTAGACGCATCTTACCGTATACCGCAATTACAGACAAAGGTTGTTGTGAAGAAGCAACAGAGCCAATGTTTTGTTGTTACTGCGACGATGGGCAATCCTTGCGATCCGACAGTTATTTTGCTTCAAGATTTCAGAGACTTATATTTATGCCAAAGTGTTTTCGGCAGAAGCATCATAAACTTTTATAATAAAATAGGCCCTCATATGGCTTTTTTTATCAGGGAAAGTAAAATGTTGAGGAGCATATCTTATTTTTTTCTTGTCGCCCCATTTGCATTTTGCGCAAAACTAATTATGCGTAATCCGGGATTAAGAATTTTAAGGGATAAAAGGTAAAATAAAAAAGGAGGAAGGGCATGGCTATTTTGATTACAACAGGAG
>CAZPTW010000263.1:0-5195 GCA_964589235.1 uncultured Smithella sp.
CGACCGGCCCCCGGTAATCACAAGCGCCCTGTCTCCACAGGCGCGGATCAACCCGGGAAGCACATTGAGCGCGCCGGGACCGAAAAAGATTTTCGGAAGCCCCGGAAAGTTGAAATCTTTGTCTACATCCATGCGGCTGGATCCTGCGGGGCCAAGACATCGTGGGGCATCCCGTCACGGGGCTTGTCCATCCAGGGCGCCACCGTCTCGCGCCATTTGAGATAGTGCGCGGTCGTTTTATGGGCGGCCGCGGCTTCCTCCGTTTCATACGCCTCGTAAAGCGTAAACGCGCAGGGATCGTCTCTTCGCCTCAATACATCAAACCGCAAGTTGCCTTTTTCTTGAATCGATTGCCGGTGATTCTCCAAAGTGGCATCGATAAACTGGCCGACATTTTCCGGCTTGACATAGACATGAACAACCGTGACAATCATTGGCATCCTCCTTTGGACAAATTTCATAGCAAATTTGAAGTGGGCGGCAAAGAAAAATCGTCAAATCCCGCCTCACCGCCTCATCGCCCCGTCCTCCCCCTTTCATCGGAGAGTTTTCCCCCATGCGTCATCGGGCAGACCAAGGCGCCTTCAAAGAACAGAAAAATCAAGCCTCTATCGAAAAATGAATCCATTGAAAGAACGGGGACATGCCGATGGACAATGGCGGGCGGCTGTCAATCTCTTCTTTCCCGGCATCCTCGCGCAAGACGCGCGGCTTGATTTGATGGGATGATTTTTTCCCATATTGACAGGCCGTTTTTTTACTCTATAGTCTGGTGACGGCCATCGGGCGCACCGGCCTGAAGAGAGAAGGGGGACCATCGAGCATTATCCAACCGGTTTGGATCTTTCAACCCGGTCGGCAAGACCCAAAAAAAGGAGGAATGACCATGTCAGAAACCATCGACTACTTGAGTCCGTCATGGCGCGATGAAGCGCTCAGGCGGCTCCAAACCGAACTCACCCCCGAAAAGATGAACCATGTCACCACATCGATGTCCAACATTTACAAAAATTGCCCGGGCGGCGAAGAAAAATTTCTTTTCATCGAATGCGAAGACGGAAAGATTACACGCCTGGAAACGGGAAACGGGGAACCGCCCGAGGCGGAATTCCGCATCATCGGCGACTACGAAACCTTTGCCAGAATTTCCCGCGCGGAGCTCGGCGCCCAGAAAGCGCTGATGACCGGTAAACTCAAACTGAAAGGCAATCTGGCTCGAGCGCTCAAACTCGCCTCCGTGTCGGATCGCCTCAACAAGGTCTTGGCCAAAATTCCGGCCAAGTATTGAAAAAAGGAGGCGTTTTATGCCCAGACTTTTAGATCCCACGGACAAATACTATATCGACAACCCCGGACGCGTCCGGGACATTCAAAAAGAAATGCACAAGCGCGGCATCGACGTCTATTTGGGCTCGCGCATTCGAACCATGAGTTTTGTCCTCGATGCCTTCTGCCCATGGCGCAGCTATCTCCTCATACCGCCCGAAGGGCAGCCGACCTATTTCACATTCGTCGTCGACGCCCTTCGCGTGGCCGACGAGACGTGGCTCGACGCGGACCATGTCCGCGCTTACGGTCCGATGGGCGGGATGGATCAAGTCTCCGCCATCACCGATTTCGTCAAGGATGAACTCGGCCTTTCAAAAGGGCGCATCGGTTATGAAGACGGCATTTCCACCTATACAGCGGAAGGCAATCTTTCACACTGGGAATATACGCACTTCAAAGACGCGCTGCCTGGATTTGAATGGGTCAACGCGCATGACATCATAGACGCGCTTTCCATCATCAAAGATCAAGGGACGATCGAACGTTTCCGCACCGCCTCCCTGATCGTCGACGAGGGGCATAAAGCCGCCCGAGAGGCCCTCTCGAACGGGGGATACAAGGGGATGACGGAAACCGTCATCGCCGGCATCGCCGCGCTGGCCATGCGCAAAGCCGGCAGTGTCTCGGAATGGAATTTCGCGGGCCTCAATGAAATCTCCAGCGGCTATCGCACGGGCCTTGGGGCCTGTACCCCACCGACCACAAAGGAAATCAAACCCGGCGATCCGCTGATGCTCGATTTTCACGCCATGTTCAAACTGGCCCTGGGCGATCACGCGCACAATTACTTGATCGGCCCCGCCACAAAAAGACAGCGTTGGCACGCAGACAACTTCGTCGCCATCGTCCAGAAAGTCATCGACAACTATAAAGCGGGGACGACGCCCGGAACGCTTGCCGCGATCATGATGGATTTCGCCGAATCACGCGGTTGCGGTGATTTCATCCAGCCCGCCTGTGAACATGGCATCGGGCTTTTCGGCGACGAATGGCGCATCGGCTCCGTCGTCAACCCCGACCTGCCCTACTGGACGGATCAGGATCACGTCTATCGAGAAAACGAAATGGTCGTCTGCGCCATGCAATACGCGGCACCGGAAGAAGGGATCGGGTTCCGCTATGAAAACGACATTGTGATCAAAAAGGACGGCTGCGAGGTTCTGTCCAAATATCCGCTGGGCATCGAGGAGATTTTCTGATCGCACTGAAAAAGTTTTCCATCGGCCGGCAGGGGACGGATTGAAACCGTTTTCCTTCGGCGCCGTCTCAGAATCGACGATCGCCGTTCATGGCGTGAAGTCCGCCCGCGTCGACTTGACGGCGCGGACAATCGCGGCGGCCTCTTCATAACAACGTTTCCCGAACGGCATGATGGTGTAAAGGCCGGATGCCTCTTGGGCGATTTTGCAGGCAAGTTGTGTCGCAGACGCCAAACCGTGTCGTCGCTGGTCGTCCACCGACTCGAAGCGGGAAAAATCCGCCACAACTTCTTCCGGAACGACGATCCCCGGAATGCGTCCGCTGGCCATGACTTGGGCGTTCCGGAGGCTGACAAGCGGCATCAGACCGGGGAAAAACCGGATCGGAAGATCGGATAAGGCATCGCGCAGTCTGCAGTAATCGTCGAAGGTAAAGACCGGCTGGGAAAAAACGAATTCCGCGCCGGCTTCAATTTTCTTTTCCAGCCAGCGGATCTGCGCCGGTATCGGCCGGGCGACCGCGCAGCCCGCGCAGAAGTCCGGGGGATCGGCCAGCCCCTCGCCGTTGATGATGCGCCCTTCCCGCAGGTTGCGGATCAGACGCAAGAGCTCCACAGAGCTGCGCATGTCCGTGATGCGATGCGCCAGATTGCCCAAATGCCCCATGGAAGGCGCGTCGCCTGTTACAGCCAGAAGGCCTTGCAGCCCCAAATCCCATCCCCCTAAAAGCGTCGAGTGCAGTCGCATCAGATTGGACTGCGTGACACTGAAGTGAAAAAGGGAGGGAATCCGAAGCTCCTTTTGCAGACGCGCGGCGGTGACGATCGCGTCCCGCCCGACCGTCGCTCCGGCGTTATCCGGCACATCGAACAAATCCGCGCCCGCCTGGGCCACTTGGGCCGCCCCTCTGACAATATCGGCCAGTGTTTGATGTCGATCGGCGCGGATTTCCACGCTCACCAAAAATGGCGATGATTTCATCAGGTTTCGAACGACATTCTCGGCGCGCGCCTGTCGCTCGACAACAACCTCCGCGCGCGGCGCCCCGATCGAGACGCACGGTCGCGACCGAACAGGTCTGACCCCCAAGGCCGCGGCCGCTTCGCGGATGTGCTCGGGCGTCGTTCCACAACATCCGCCGATCACCGCCGCGCCGACGTCGGCGAATTTTCCGACCAGCCCGGCAAAATCTTTCGGCGAATATTCGTACCGAACCACCCCCCGCTCGATACGCGGACGGCCGGCATTGGGCGAAACCGTAACGGGCAGCGATGTATGAGCCAGGAGATAAGCGACGAGACGTTCGATGTCGTCGGGAAATGAGCAGTTTGCGCCCACGGCGACAACCCCTTCCCGACGGGCCTCACGCAGAAGCTGATCCACACGGTTCCAACGCGCCGGCCCCCCTCCCACATTTCCGATCTGGAAAATAACCGGCAAACCCGTCTGGCATGCCGCGGCAATAGCGGCTCGCGCCTCGCGGGGATCGACGAACGTCTCCAGCAAGAGCGCATCCGCGTCTTTGAGCGCCAGACACTGCCGACGATAAACGTCGAAGAGGTCCTCATCCGAGTAATCCTCCAAACGCAAGCCCAGCCCCAAGGGACCGACGGAAGCCCAAATCAGGCATTGCCCGTCCGCCGCCTCCCGCGCCAGCTCGACCGCCCGCCGGTTGATCTCATCGCACAGATCCGCGGCGTTGATGTCGCCGAAGACGACGGCATTGGACGCAAACGTGTTGGTCACCAGAATCTGCGATCCCGCGTTACGATAAGCGGTGTGCAGATGGCGGACCGTCTGAGGGTCGCGGAGATTCAACAACTCCACAGGTTCGTCGCTTCTCGCCGCCTTTTGACGCAGACACGTTCCAATCGCGCCACTACCGAGCAGCACAGTCTGGCCCAGTTTCTTCGTAAGGCTATCGGACATACCCCTTTCTCCTTTTCACTCACCCCTTGATGATCTATATCACGAACAAGTAAACGGGGAAAAGGAAAGAAAACACCGCCGGCCGCTCATGTCGGAGTCTATCGCCATCACCGCCAAAGCCCCGCGCCGCCATCGAAAAAATCCCGATATCAATCCGCCGGGATAGTGGTTGTCCTCAAGGTCTTCTGCGTCAAGACAGTCGTCCAAATCATCATGTGACCAGGGAAGGAAAATCCCGCCTTCTGAAACTCACTCATTAAGCGCCCGGATGCCTTCAATCTCGACATGATGACGGAGGATCTCCTCGATGGAGAGGCGATCCCGTTCGTCGAAACGCAGGCAAATGCCGCAATCCGAACTGATCTGCTTAGGGATGGGAATGAGTCGATGCGGCAACCGCTCAGCCTTGAGAATCTTTTCGGCTTTCAGCGCGTGGCTGACCGCCCGAAACAGCATGACATAGGAGGCGGAGGAAACGGTCATGGCGTCAACAGGCGGCCGGCTTGGCTCATGATCCGGACAATATCATACATGTTGGAAACGGTGCCGACCCCCAATTGCTCTTTCACCCCGAAGAAATTGAGGCAAGTGCCGCAGACGAGGATGTCCACCCCCGCCCGAGCCAATGCCTTGAGATCTTCGAGGGTTTCTGCGCCCTCGAGGGTCAGTTTCACACCGGTGTTGTAAAAGATCATGACATCCGGCTTTCGATCCTGTCCGGCGACCGTGTGCATAAAT
>CAZPTW010000264.1:0-5184 GCA_964589235.1 uncultured Smithella sp.
AACTGGCGAAGTCAGAACGAAACCATCAACCGTTGAGCCTGGCGATGATCGATTTGGATTGTTTCAAGCAGATCAATGACACGTACGGTCACGATGCCGGAGATATCGTATTGATCCATCTTGCCGATGTTTTGGAAAAAAGGATCCGCCAAGGCGACATCGTGTGTCGCTTCGGCGGGGAGGAATTCATCGTGGTGATGCCGGGCGCGTCGCTCCTTTCCGCCGCCGACCGCATCGATGCCTTGAGAAATGAATTTTCCAGATCGACCATCACGATCGGCGGACGAGAAATCCGTGCGACGTTTTCAGCCGGTCTGGCCGCATACCCCTATCAAGGCTTGGACGACAAATCGCTCATCGCCGAAGCGGACAAAGCGCTCTATGAAGCCAAACAAGCGGGGCGAAACCGTCTGGTGACGGCCGATGCCCTCTAGGAGGGCGTCATCCCACCGATCGGCGGGGTTTCAGGCCGTAGGCGAGTCTGCCACGCATTGTGTCATACGAGAGCGCCGCGGCGATGGATCGCCCCGCACGCTCCGGATCCCGGCAAACGGGAGTTCTCTGATCCAGCAAATGCCGCACTCTTTGTTCCGGCAAGCTCCGGTCGGTGAATCTGACGATCAGCAGGCATCTGCGGCGGTGGTTCCCGGGCATCCCGAGTGTATTTGAATGACCACCCGGTTGCCGTTTGGACGCGGCAACATTTCCAAGGCGTGGGCATATCCGAAAAGATAGGAAAGATTCTGCGCCCGAAGAATACCTCACTGCTTCAACACCATCATAAATCTGGCCGGATCCGGCAAGAGTTCCGGTATGCGGTCGTCCGGCTTTCCGGCCCGCCTCCGATCCACAGACATACAAGGCCACAATCGGCTTTTGCAAAACGACGGCCTTGACCGTCTTGATGAATACCCTCCTCGGCTGATGCCCGCAATGTTCCGAGCGATCACTTTCCTCTGTGGACAGGCACCGAAATATCCCAGACAATCGACCAAATCGACATCGCCTTCACGTCCGACAACCCGTGCCTCGGAAAATCCCATTCCGTGCCGATGGAGATAGTCGAACACCTGACTGATGAAGGATGCCGCTTTGAGGCGTCAAGCCCACAAAATCGGGCTTTCCCACCGCCGTGATTATCATGGAATTGAGTTTTCGATAAGGATCGGCGGTTCCCCAAGCAATTAGCGCCCAAGAATCGGATGCCTTGCCGTCGGGCAAATCCGCCCATTCCTTGAACCTGATAAATTTCCCTTTCATCCCCCAGAGCACCTGAACGCAAGACCACATCAAAGACCCCATACACATAAACGTGTCGGGCGCGCCGAAAAAGGCGATCCTTGTCCCGGTATCTCCTTCTTTCAAGTATGGTTTGACATCGAAACATGTCCATCCAAAAGGGCGCTGGGGCACCCCCAATAAAGAAGGGGGACGCAGGTCCCCATTCTTTGAAACACTCGATACCTTGACGGGTCAGACCAGAGAAATGCACCGTCTTCCGGAGAGGCCCCTCGTCAACGCCGGCAGTCTCTTCCAGGATGCTGGTGAGGGTGCCATTTCTCTCCGCAACGACTGTCGACATAATCGTTGAATTGAATCGTCACGCGGTCGGTTGCCGAGGCCCAATTGGGGAAATGAATCACCTGCACCGCACCGCACCCACCTCTGGACATCAGCAAAGCGGAAATGGACGCATCCGGTGCCGTGCGAGCCGGAAGAAAAACGTCCACGCCACTGGCAAAACTCTGCGCAAAAAAGTACGGCACCGGCGCGGAAAGATCGGTCACCCCGTCCGCCCCTTTATCAAATATATAAAAGCCCGTCACACCGGTCCTGTAAATTCCTTTTTTCACCGGCGACGTGGCGGCATTGACGATATTGACCCCGTTCAACGTCAAGATATCGTTTTGCGCCCCTTGATCCCCCCAAAACTCCTTATTCCGAAGAATCACGACATTGCTGTGAGCGGCGCTGCGGTCCATGTAGGCGGATGCCCCCCCGTAAGTGGGAGAAGACGCCAGAAGACGCATCCAATAATTGCTGCGTTCAAAGGGCTGAAAGTAATAATGGTGGGATTCCATGCCGGCGCGTACAAGATTGAACTCATAGTGAACACCGCTTTTCGCTTTGAACGGTCCCCAGTGTCCGCCAGCGTCCAAGAGATAGACCGCTTCGGGCTTGTGGCAGCTTCTGGCGCCGCTTGAACCGTGCACTTCCCATATTTCCAACATCGCCCCCGCGCCGATACCGATATTCAGCGGAAATTGCACAGCGCGCCCATAAAGGTATATCCGCCCGGGCGGTTCCATCACGACGTCGGTCGTCACAGGATCCTGTCCCGTAAAAAACTTGAACATCTGCGCAAAAGATTCCGGTGAGGTGGCCGCATCCACGTGCGTTTGACTCGGCATCAGCACATTGACAGCCCCCGTGATTTCCCGGCCAGGTGTTTCGGCGGTCCACCCCATGCCGGCCCAGATCGCCAGCGTCGGCACCCCCCCTGGAGGTGCAGCTGCCGGATATCCGTCGATATTGACGTAATGGGCGACCTTTGCGGCACGTGATGCGGTAGCGAGATACCCCTGGGAAACCCTCGTTCCCATGGAATGCCCCACCAAATCGACCCGATCGGCGCCTGTGGCTTGCAAAACAGCCGTGATTGTCTGATCCAAGGCGTCGTAAATCTGTTCAAATGTGTTGAGCGCCAAAGTGGAATCATATTCATGCGCGGTCAGATACTTCGTCGGATAACCGTTGCTGGCGAAGCGCATAAACTGCGTTTGGAAATTATTGGCCGATCCCGCGCCACCGTGTACAAAAACAATCGGCCGCATCGTCTTGATCGCTTTGGCTTGAGCGTCTCCCGGTGGAACGAAACATCCAAGACACAACAACACAAAAACAGCCCACCCCACAATTTCTTTTCCCTTTTGTCTGAAGATGTGCATCGCGTTTCTCCTTTGGTAAAGATAAGTTGGGTTGAAGGGTTTCCTCGACAACAAACATCTTCGCCGCGATCTGCAAAAGAGCGAAACGGCAATTCTCGACAGGAGTCCCGCATGGAAGAGAGATTTCAGCTGGATCAGATGCGTCATCGCCTGAAAGAGACTCCCGGCGACGGCCGACATCCTTCACCGACGCCGGATCAACCGCGGCTTTCCTCTTCGTGCTTATGGTGCGTGTGTTCGAGTGGATTTTTCTTATCACACCTTTACAGGTCGTGTCCAATTATTCCCGTATGGCGTCAGCGGGGGACTCAGGCTGGAAAAAGAGTTGGCACACGGGCTGCCAAGAAGGACACCGCAGGCGGGAGGAACCCCGCCTGCGGCACCAGAACTACCAATTCTTGTACTTGACGGTCCACATTCCGCTGCAGAAATAGCAGCCGGAACCGATAAACATGCTTTTGCGCGAGGTTTCTTCAGCCAAATGCCATCGCAGCCAAGCCGTCGTTGCCGGAAGCGCCTGACGGGCCGCCTGGATGTGATCCACGCCGCTCATTGTACCGAACCAAACAGGGACTGTGGTGTTGGTGTAATCCCGTTGAACGTTGGACAATGCCGTCGTATCTGCCGACCCCACCGCATACATGGCGGCCTTGCGCAAATTTTTCGGCCCATTGCCATCAAATGAGCCGCCCGCGATATGAATGGACGTCGTCAAGCGCGAATCGGCGGCAATCCCGAAAGCGCTTAACGATCCTCGGGAATGGCCTCCCACCGCGATTTTGGACGTCAATAGTTTTTTGTAGTATCGGCTCGTGGATCGGTTGTTTTGCGTGATGAGCCAATCGATCGCGGACTTCATTTCCGATCCGTCCCCTGTGGAGGCGATGCAATAGACCACAAAGCCATGTGACGCCCATCGTCTCAAATGATCCTCATAATTACTGGGTCCTGTTCCGGCTCCCGGCCCCCAGATGAAAATAGGGTGTTGGGAAACACCTTGGCTGCCGAGCGTCGATGGACGAACCACCCAGGCCTGGAGCGTTGGACCGGTGTATTTGTCAATCGTCGTTGCAAACGGGCCGTTTGTCTCGACACTTGAAACCGGTGGAAGCACCGCAGCCTGGACCCATCCACCCGAAACCATCCCCAGGGCCATGACAATCCCCCAGGCCACTACCCAAACATGAAGTTTTCGAATCATTATTCTTTCCATGAAAAAATCCTCTCCTTTTCACACATTCATTGGTCACCACCAGGTTCTAGGATCGGTCATTCTTCCGGGCCACAAGGGCATCGCCTGGAAGAATGACCCCGTTTGCGCGTTTGGGAACTTACGGATTCTTAGGCATAGCCTGCCGTCGGAACTCCACCTCATGCGCTTTTTTACCCAAAGAGGGATCGCTTTGGTCTCCGAATTCTGCCGTTTCAACAACGGCAACTCACGGGAAAGATTTTTCAACCATTCGATCGCCCGCGGACATCGACGTCATTTGTACCGATATACGAAACATTGATTCGCTATATGGAACACCCTATGCATCCCCCATGCCTTGACCGTGCTCTGACCGTCAAATCTATCTTGTTGATATGACGACGAATTATATCATTTGCATTCTTGGAAGCCTTGACGTATGTTCCCATCGATCGAACAACTGTATCAAAATTGAACACTTCCCAAGACACAGTCTATCACCAAGGAGGGTGGTCATGCCGATCGCTTTTCAACAGCTTGTAAAAACGATCTCTGCTGAAAGTTCGTCTGGGCGCTTGACGGTGATCGAAGAAAAATTCTGGCGCGTCAAGCGGGAGTGGGAGAAATTCGTCACCGGCGGCGGGAATCAGGATCTTGACATCGCCGTGATTCCGGAATCGGTGGGCAAAGACTGGGTGAGGCTTCAAGCCGCGGGGCTAAATCCTTATCGTCGGGCGGCGCCGCCTTTGGAAATATTGTCCGACCCGCGTCTCAAGCGACTGCTTTCCCATCACCAGGACTTGATCGGAGTCAGTCGCCCGTTTTTGGACTTTCTCCACGCGTGTGTCAAGGATTGCGGTTTTGCCGTCTCACTTTTCAATGAAAGAGGCTTTATCCTGGATGTGCGCCGCGATGATCGATACCTCGCCCTGCATGGGTTCTCGAGATGGACACCCGGTGTTCGCTGGACGAAGAAAACGGCGGGGAACAACATCATCTCCTCGGTTTTGGACGAAAAAAAAGCTTGCCGGCTTTTCGGCCCCC
>CAZPTW010000265.1:0-5176 GCA_964589235.1 uncultured Smithella sp.
CTGATTGAAAAGGAAAATATCCCCCGGTGAACGATCGCTTAAGAGATCTACGGGTTTTGCCCATAGAATTTTGATCGGCAAGCCGTCCGGCAAAAGGCCGAAGGCGCCTGGATATGGATCCGTCACGGCACGAATCAGATTGAAGATATCTCTTGCCCCCTTGGTCCAGTCAATACGGCCGTCTTCCGGACGCCTCCCCCCATAATAGCTGCCTTTGGACAGATCTTGCTTTATTCTCGGGATTCGTTCCTTTTTAATGAAAGGCAGGAGATCGTCCAATAACAAGGCCGCCGCTTGACAGAGTTTGCCGTATAATCCCTGTGCCGTATCCTCTGGATCGATAATCACTTCCCGCTGGCCAACAATATCGCCGGCATCCGGCTTTTCGACCATATAATGCAAGGTCACACCGGTTTTGGGCTCTCCATTGATAATCACCCAGTTGACCGGGCATCTGCCGCGGTAAGCCGGAAGGAGGGATCCATGAAGGTTCATCGCCCCAAGTCTTGGGATCTCTAATAGATTTTTTCCGATCATTTTCCGATAATAAAATGAAAATAGGATATCCGGATGAAAAGATCGTATTTTCTCAACCCATTCCTCCGAATGAATATTCTCCGTCGTAGACACTGAAATATTCCGCCTTTGTGCCCAAGTTTTGACCGATTCAAACCAGCAGTTTTCGGACGGATCATCCTCATGGGTAAAAATCGTCAGGATTTCGAATCCATGCCTGACGAGGGCTTCAAGCCCCGTGATACCCATGTTATGGTAGGCCAGAACAACCGCGTTCATGAGTCCTCTCTTGCCGAATAGATCTTTTCAATGACATATTCAGGCCGTTTGCGGACCTCCCGGTAAATGCGTCCGATATATTCCCCCGTCACACCTAAAGCTAAAAACTGAAGCCCAACGAAGACAAACAAGACGGCAAACAGGGTGAAAATTCCTTCCGCCGCCCACCGCGCGCCATAAGCCAGGCGCGCAATCGCCAGCAAAAGACCAAAACAGGTTCCCAGCAAAGACATGATCAGACCGCCGTACATCATCATGCGCATGGGCAAATCCGAAAAAGCCGAAACGAGGTCGAATTGAAGATTGATGAGTTTTCTCAAGGGATAATTGGATTTTCCTCCGAATCGTTCTTCATGGGCCACCTCGATTTCTGTCACTCGCTTTGCAAAAACCGTTGCCAGGGCCGGAATGAATGTCGAATGCTCATGACAGGCGCTCATTCTCTCGACAACCGGTTTGCGGTAAGCTCTGAGCATACATCCCCAGTCGCGCATATGCACGCCTGTGATTCTCCGTGCGACAATATTAATAATTTTGGACGGCCAGATACGCCAAAACGAATCTTTTCTTCCTTTGCGGATCGTCCCGACGACGTCATACGATCCCTCTTCCATAACTTTAATCAACTTGGGAATTTCTTCGGGAGGATTTTGCAAATCGGCATCCATCGTCACAACGATCGACCCTGTGCACACGGAAAAACCCGCCATGATGGCTGCATGCTGCCCATAATTTCTCGTCAGCTCCACCACTTTAACAGAAGGTTCTTTGGCGAATTCTTTTAGAACTTCCAAGGAATTGTCTCGACTTCCGTCATCGATCAAAATAATTTCAAATCGTTTTCCCAAGCCTTTCATCACAGGCATCAGCCTTTTCATCAAAGCGTCAAGATTGGCTTCTTCGTTATATACAGGAATGACGATCGATATTTGAATATCAGACATTGCTCAGAATCTCCCCAATGGCACAGCAGACATAATCGACATCGGCTTCCGTCATGTCCGGGAATAAAGGCAGAGACACGATTCTTTCTCCCGCTTGTTCGGTTTGAGATAATTCCCCCCTTGGGACGTTATAGCTTTTCTTGACGTATGACAGACGATGCGCGGGCGGGAAATGCAACCCATAGCCGATATTATAATCTGACAACTTTTTCATAAAGTCATCCCTGGCCATTGCCTTCACTTTGACAATAAACAAATGCCAGGCGTGAACGTGATCGTAACGGGGACTCTCCGGAAGATCCAGCCCCTTTACCCCCTGCAACCTTTCCAGATAAAGACTGGCCAACAATCTCCTTCGGTCGTTCAATTCCCTGATTCGATCCAGTTGCGCCTCACCAAGCGCGGCGAGCATATCCGGCATATTGTACTTGTACCCCGGCTCCGCGATATCATAGGACGGATTGCCGCCCTTGCCGTATCGCTTCCAGGCATCGCGTTCTATTCCATGAAATCTCAGCAAGCGCAGTTTTCTTTCCATCTCCGCGTCATCGATCGTGATCATTCCACCTTCGCCGGTCGTCATATTTTTGATGGGATGAAACGAGAAAACCGCCGCGTGTCCAAATCCCCCGACATGAACACCTTTATAATACGTTCCAACCGCGTGCGCCGCATCTTCAATGACTGTTAAATGGTGTTTCCCGGCCAAGTCGTTCACCTTGTCCATATCCACCGGAGCACCGGCGAAATGAACCGGGATGATCGCCCTTGTCCGGGGGGTTATTTTCGCTTCGATCAAATCACAATTGATATTCATTGTTCCATAGTCGATATCCACAAAAACCGGCTTGGCCCCTTGCAAAGCGATCATATTGACCGTCGAGGCAAATGTCATGGAGGGGGTGATCACTTCATCCCCCTGCTTCAAACCAATCGCCGTCAGGATGAGATGCATACCGGCCGTTGCGGATTGAAAGGCAATGGCCCTTCCAGCGCCGGTCAGCTTGCAGAATTTGTCTTCGAATCTCTTGCAGACGGCACCGGTCGTAATCCACCCTGATTTCATACAGGCCACAACACTTTCAATCTCCCGCTCACCGATCGACGGACGGCTGAAAGGCAAAAATTCTTTTCTAATCTCCATATGATTATTTAATCCCCTGGCCGATTTTCAAAAGGTAAAACGCCCCATTGTTCCACAGAATTTGAACGTCAGGGCATTTTTCCCGGATTTCTTGCAATTTTTTTAAATGCTGTGTCACACAATAGATTTCCTTCTCACTTTTGATCTTATCAAAGAATTCTTCTCTCGACAAAAAATATTTCTTTCTCTCGTCGGACGGCAGTTTGGCTATACCATCCCCGAGTTCGCCGAAATCCTCGACGACAGCCGTTCGAATTTTATTGTAGAAATCAATACCGTAAAAATTTTCCCGATATTGATATAAAATTTTTTCCTTTGGAACAAACATGTCGATGGGCTTTTGAACCACCTTCGCGCTACGATAGGGATATAAAAAATCGTTTATTGGAAAGAGTATCCCGGCCAACAACAGGGAAGAACTCAGATACAGAGTCAAAAACCAGTTTTTTCCCGTTTTGCGCGCGACGTAGTCCGGCAAAAAAAGAAGCATCACCGCCGCGCATAATGCCGGCAAAATACAGAACCACCAACTTTCGGAGGTCATCACGACCAAACCTTTCGCCGGATCGGAATACTTCTTCAATATCGGCGGCACAAGAAGCGAAATGATGACAACGAATGACTGAAACCAGAGGGCCGCGCGATAAAACATTCTTTGCGCACCGATGGTTTCCTGGAACTCCCGCTCGGCATTTCTGAAAATGCTTCCTGCCCAGAGGGCGATCGGAAGGAAAACAGGGGCGATGTAGGGCGCCAGTTTGGAGGAGGAAAGCGTGTAAAAAAGAAATACGAATAAAAACCAAGTGATCAGCAACTTATTCCGCTCTTGATCGAATAGCCATTGCTTGATCTTGTCCGATCTCCACGCTCTGATCAAAAAAAACAACCACGGAAACGTCCCGCCGATAATAATCGGTAGGAAGAAATAAAACGGCTCTGTCTTGCCGTGCATCGGCGTGGTAAAACGCAGAAAGTGTTCTCGGACAAAGAAAAACCATAAAAAATCCGGATTCTCTTTTTGAGCCAAATAGATCCATGGACCGACCGCACTCAGAAAAATGACAAGCCCGATCGGCGAAATCAAAGAAAGGATCTGCCGCCATCGTCTGGTCCAGCATAACCACAAAATCAGGATAGCCGCCGGCAAAATGACGCCGATGAGCCCCTTGGTCAAAAAGGCCAAGGCGCAAGTGAGATATGTCAAATAGAGAAACTTTTTTCGTCCCGAGGTCAAGAACAGATAGCCCAGCCATATGGACAGACACAAAAACAAGGTCAGAGGAACATCGAGGATATTGATACGCCCCAATATAAAAGGAAAGACGGAAATAGTCAGGACCGCTGCCGCATAAAGGCCGGTTTTCTCGTCTTGAAAATGTCTCCCCATCCAGAATGTCAAAAGGATACAGCCCCAGGCGCAAAGCCCGACAAAAAGACGCGCGGAGAAGTCATTTTCCCCGAAAATTCGAAACGCCACGGCCGTCGCCCATGACACCAATGGCGGCTTTTCCAGATAAATCGTATTCTTGATATGGGGGGTCACGTAACGACCCGATTCGTTCATGGCGGAAGCGATGAGGCTATATCGAGTCTCGTCCGGTTCCATCTGCGGCATCACGCCCAAAAGCGCAAGATAGAGAATCAAAGGAATTAAAAACAAAACATACCTTTTCTTCATGGGGGCTTCCTCGAATTCAGAGATAGATCCAATTTGTATCGATCGAAAAAGGCTTTAATCATCTGCGTGCAAATCACGCCTAAAACCGCGCCGGCCAAAATGTCACTTAAAAAATGTGATGTCAGAATCACGCGGCTGAGCGCAATGACCGCCGCAGCGGGAAATAAAAAAAAGCGCGCATGGGGATATAAGATACTTAAAGCCGCAGCCAGGGAAAAAACCGTCAGAGCATGGCCGGATGGAAAAGAGGTTGATTCGTAGATGACTTCAAAGAAGTTGAATCCATAAAAGTCATAATGGAAAAGATTGATCGGCCTGTTTCTGCCTAAAACCCATTTGATCATGGTATTGACAATTCCGGAAATGGAAATGGAGGCGATCAGGAAAAGCATTCTCATCGCCTGCTTCCTGTCTTTGAGAAAAAAACGAAACAGCAGGAACAATGGAACGAGAATCATGAAAAACCATTTCGACTCACCGGCTTTTGTCACGATTTCCGCCGCATCCAGGATGGAACGGTTTAAGGTTCGACAATACAGAGCCACTGGGATATCCCAGAAAAAATAGGACAAAAAGACCAATAAGCCCGCCGTCACCACCACAAGGGCGATCCAT
>CAZPTW010000266.1:0-5171 GCA_964589235.1 uncultured Smithella sp.
GAGCTTACAATATCAGGAAAAACGGCCAATTGCTTGCCCGTCAAGTGTCGGCCAACATTGATATCGAGAGCAATGCCGACGGGACGGGGATTGTGGTTCGCATCAAACCGGGTACGAAAAACGAGTCGGTTCACATTCCCGTCATTTTGAGCCAGGCGGGATTGTACGATGTCGTTTACAATACCTTCATCATCGGAGCTGAAGCGGAAGTGACGATCGTCGCCGGCTGCGGTATCCATTGCGGTTCGTCGGAGCCGGAGGGGCATGCCGGAATTCATGAGTTCCATGTGGAAAAACAGGCGAAAGTGACTTATGTCGAAAAGCATTATGCCTCGGGAGACGGAAAAGGGAAAAGAACGCTCAATCCCACCACCAAGGTGTTTCTGGCCGAAGGCGCCCAAGCGAATATGGAATTGACACAGATTGCCGGCGTGGACGAGGCCAACCGGATCAACGAGGCCGTCCTGGACGCCAATAGTATGTTGCTGATCACGGAAAGAGTTCTCACGGACGGCGATCAGACAGCGGTGTCCAGGAATCACATTCTCCTTCGAGGAGCCGCAAGCCGGGCCAACATGATTTCGCGCTCGGTCATGAAAGGAAATTCCAAGCAGACGTTTTACGCGACCATCGATGCACAAAACAAATGCTTCGGCCATATCGAGTGCGACGCCATTATCATGGATAACGGTACCAATGAGACCATGCCTTCCCTGAAGGCCGGCCATCCTGACGCTGAACTGACGCACGAAGCGTCGATCGGCAAAATCGCGAATGATCAACTGACCAAGTTGATGAGTCTGGGATTGACTTATGACCAGGCGGTGAACCGCATCATTCAAGGGTTTTTAAAATAATCGACCCCTTGACTTGCGGACTCCATGCACACGGAAATATTGCACGATCATCTCATGAAACGGACTCTGGGTTGTGCGTCTTCCTCTGATTTTTTCAATTCAATTATGGGTGACGGCGGGGTGTCTCGCGGCGTTATCCGGCTGTGCGCCGCTTCTGGAGCGAATCCCTGCGCCGCCGGCCGTCTTTTCGGGCGTCGATCTCACGGGGCCTTATGATGCCGACCTTCCCCCAGCTCGGATTGAACAAATCAAGCGGGCCGGGTTGGCGGCGAATTGGGCGGTTCCGTACATTTTCCTGAGCATCGCCGGCCGTTTTGAAGCGGATGGCGATGAAAAACGCTCTATCGCATTTTATGATCGCGCAGTTTTAGAATTTCGCAAACGAGGTAATCTCTTCGGGGAGGGGACGGCTTGGCGGAAAAAATGGGCGGCGCTTCAGCGATTTGGGCATCCCGAGGAGGCCCTGAAGTCCCTTCTGGACATGGAGCCCAAAACATCCAAAACACCGCTTGCCGCCTTTGTCTTGTCCGGGTTCGGTCATTATCACGCGCAAAATGGACAGTATGGAAAGGCGATGGAGTATTTCCGCCGTGTGTTGGATGAGCATGCGAAAGAGGCCTCCAATCCCGATCTGATGGCTCTCAAGCGCGACGTGTCGATCGAATACGGGATGGCATTGCTGGCCGTCGATTATTTTCCCGCCGTCGCGTCGCGGTTGTTTCTGGCCGATTTGGATGAACGCTTTCTTCAGGACATTCGACATCAAACGCTTGCAAGCTTGTCAAATCTGGAAGTGGCGAAAAACCTTTGCATTGAGCTCAGGCGATCCGACATTGCCCGTTACTTTCCGGAAATCGCTCCCGTTCATTTGGAGTGCGATATAGAGAACTATCTGGGGTTGCTGTTTGGCATCCGAGGCGAGACGGATAAAGCCGTCTATCATTTGGGTCAGGCCGATGCGATCGCCAAATCCAGTGGGTATCATTTAGGTCGTGCGGATGGCGTTTTTTTTCTAAATCAGGTCTACCTTCTTAATCACAATAGGGTCGAAGGCAAGCAGTCCGCGCATCACCTGGAAAACATGGCTGACCAATATCAGCTTTTCCCTTATGTTCTTTGGGCGAAGATGATCCTCGCCCACCATAACCGATGGTCCGGCGATGTCAAATCGGCGTTGAAATCAATCATGGAATTTTTGGACATCTTGGAAAAAACGGGGTCGTGGTGTTCCCGGATTTCAGACTTCCGACGAATCGATTCTTTTCAGCCGCGAATGCTTCGGCGTGAGATCTTTGATTTGTCGATTCGTCAGAGAGACGAGGAGACCGCTTTTCTGGCCGCGGAAAAAATCAAGGCTTCCGACTGGTGCGACCTATTCCGAAGCGTGACCTGGCAGAGCGATTCCGTTGAGGCCTCCCTGATTCAGAAGCTCCAAGACCATCGCGAGCAGGCCGAAAAGGTTTATCGAAAATTAGTGCACGCGGTCAGCACGCCGGCACAGTTTTTAAAGGTGGTTCAATCGGCTCACCGCATTCACAAGGACTTTGCGAATCGAATATCCGATATGAAAAGTCGTTACCCAAGACTTTACCATCTGATCTTCGGTGATGTTCCAAGGCCAAGGGAGATTCAAAAGCGACTCGACCTCAATACAACCCTTTTTTCATATTATTCCACCAACCAAGAATTGTATGTTTGGGTGATTAGTCAAAAAGGCATTTATACGGAAAGGATCAAAATCTCCGCCGACGATTTGGAAACGGCCGTCTTGGACTATCGCAGGGCTTTGACGAGCCGCGATAGAAGCCGCATTGACGCATTTGCCGAAAAGATCTATGAGCACTACTTAAAACCCGTTATCCCTTTTACTCACGGTGATCGGATGGTGATCATTCCTCATGGCGCGTTGCACGAACTGCCATTTGCCACAATGCGTTACGTGAAGTCTTACCTGGTGGAGGTTTTCAATGTGGTTTATATGCCGCACGCCGGCATACTCGGATGGCCTGATCTGGTCGTGACTCCCCCGTCATCCAAAAGAGTCTTGGTTGTTGAATCGTCCAAACCGGGCGATGATGCCTCGGTCGTCAAGTCCACGGCTTCTCTTCTCCAACCGCTTCCCAAGCTTCATCTTGATGTGGTCAATGTCCAAGCTTATGAAAAACCGAAAGATGCCCTCATGAAATGGTCCGAACATTATGACGTGATTTATTTTAATGTCAAATGCCGGCTTTCCGAGGTTTCTCCTCTCCATTCCGGGTTCCTTTTATCATCATCAGCCGAATCCGGTTCCAATCTGACGATTTCCGATTTGTGTGCGCTGTCCGTCAAAAGTCGCCTATCCCTCGTCAGTGCCTGTTTGGATCGAAACGATTCCGTGTCTTCTGCCATCGGCCGTTCTTTGTTGGCCCAAGCGCTGATGTATGCTTCGAGCCACAAGGTCTTAATGCCTCTTTGGAGCGTCGATGAAAAGTCAAGAGTGACTTTTCTAAAATATTTTTATAAATATTTTGAAAAGAACGAGGATGCTGAAGACGCCCTGAAAGAGGCTCAAAATGAAATGATGACCGCCGGTTTTGGTCCTCAAGATTGGGCGGCATTTGTTCTCTATGGACGTCCTTAGCCTTTTTGAGCCGTCCGTGAAATCCATGGCCGGGAAGTCGAAGAAAAACACAGACATTTTCCAGAGAGGGTTCTATGCAGCCGGATCACGTTATGAATATTTTTGATGATATAGAAGCAAAAATGATGGATGAGGAAACACTCGGTTTTTCTCCGGATGTTTTGGCGGCCCTGGATAATGTTGAGGCGAGCGAAAGCGACATTGAAATGCTCAAATATCGCATCAGTCACGATATTTTATTCGGGTTGTTTCATATCGCGGGTTCGGTATACTATGGAAGTATTCAGAAAGGAAGCATTCACACATTCTCCGAGGTGATCACCCGTCTGGGGATGCATCATGCCAAGGCGATGATCATTATGCTGGCGATGCACATTCTATCAAAAAAAGATGAAGCGATCGAAACCGTTTTCGCCCGCAGTTTTGCGTCGTCTGTCATCGGTAGAATCCTTGCCCATCAGGTCGGCATGCGGGAGGAGGCCGTCAAAAATGTCGAATTGGGCTGTCTTTTTTCTGAAATCGGCCGGATGATCCTTTTGATCTACAAAAAGCTGCATGCGCCCGACGACCCAAGGATTGATGAAAACTTCATCGATCAGTATCATGTGTATTTGACGGAGCGGATCATCGATACATTTTCGCTTCCCGATTATTTGAAGACAATGCTCTTCCATGAAGGGGTGGTCGTGGAAGGTCCTTATATCACGGCGTCGGGTTTGGTTCGCTTGGCGGTGCAGTTCGTCTCCGCGTGTTTCAGCCGGCATCGGAACCACTTGATCATCGAGCCGGTGGCGGCGCCGTCAGGCCAGGATGAGAGCATATCTCTTGCGCATATCATCGAGGATCAATTTCGCGCGGTGGGTCTTGAAAAATATCTGATGATTGTCAAAAAAATTGATCGACTGCTTCCGGCGCGGCAGAGCGAAAAATCATAAAACAACCTCGACGGTCGAGCTTCAGTCAACCGATTTATGGCTGACGGATGTTTTGCGGTCAAGAATTTTCCGAATGGATGACAAAAGCTCTTCGGATTGATAAGGCTTGTTGATGAAGCCTTCAGCTCCAGCCACGGCCAGATCCTGCGGTTGGAAGCCCGACGCGTATCCGCTGGATATCAACACTTTAACCGTCGGATCGATCTGCAAAAGGTCCTGAAGACATTTTTTACCGCCGCCGCCCGGCATAATCAGGTCAAGAATGACCAGATCGAATGGATGTTTATCTTTCGCGTAAATGCTGACCGCTTCCTCTCCACTTTCCGCTGTCACAACCTGGTACCCATAAAGCTGTAATGTGTCTCTGACTGTTTCCAGAATGCTTTTTTCGTCATCCACAAGCAAAATCCTCTCGGTCCCGGAAATGATTTGCCGCGTCTGCTCGGGAATCACATCCGGCATGTCCCCTGAAACAGCGGGGAAAATGATGTGAAAAGTCGTTCCCTGGTTCGGTGTGCTGTCGCAAAAGATATATCCGTTATGTTTTTTTACAATGCCTTGAACCACGGCAAGGCCAAGGCCTGTCCCTTTTCCGGATTCCTTGGTGGTGAAAAACGGTTCAAAGATCCTCCTTTTGACCTCCTCGTCCATCCCACAACCTGTGTCGGCCACAGAAACCTTGACGTATGAACCAGGTTGGATTTGAAAGCCGCCGATCGTCGATGGTTCACGAATGACCAGGTTGGCTGTTTTAAT
>CAZPTW010000267.1:0-5132 GCA_964589235.1 uncultured Smithella sp.
TTCCCCCTCTTCGCCTTGGGGGAGATCGCGGCCGTCAAAGTCGACGATCTTCATCTCCATGCCGTTTAGCGGCTTTCCGATGGAGCCGGGTTTGATCACCGAACGGCCGACGTTCGTGGTGTTGTTGGCGCCAGCCTCGGTCAATCCCCACCCTTCGGCGATTTCATGGCCGAATTTCTCTTTGAACTGTTTCCAGGTTTCCAGGGACAAAGGCGCCGAGCCGCAAGGCCAGTACTTCACCGAGCTGATGTCGTATTTATGATAATCCGGATACATCAACATATAGACGACCATCGTGGGGACAATCGGCACGGATTGAACCTTGTAGCGGTCGATGTTTTGGAAGAGCTGCTCCAAATTGAACTGACGCATGATGATGACCTTGCCTTTGAGGCGCAAGAAAGAGCCGTTCATCATGGCGACGCCGAAAGAGTGGCACAAAGGCAGCATCGCCAAAGAGATCAGATCCTGCGGCAGTTGAGTGGTTTCCTGCTGCTTGTAGGCGGAATAGGCCAGCCCGTAATGGGTGAGCATGACGCCCTTGGGCGTGCCGGTGGTGCCGGAGGTGTAAATCATGGTGGCGACGTCGTCATCGGCGGTTT
Organism: uncultured Smithella sp.; assembly: GCA_964589235.1. Classification (GTDB taxonomy): domain Bacteria; phylum Desulfobacterota; class Syntrophia; order Syntrophales; family Smithellaceae; genus UBA8904. Next base: position 603 of record CAZPTW010000267.1, read on the forward strand.
GAACCATCTCCAGATTCTCATCGCTTTCGTCCACCAGCGTTTTGAAATGACAGGTCCCTTCGATCGGCCGATCGGAGACGACCACGATGTTTTTGACGGAGTTGGACTTGGATTGCGCCGTTTTGACTTTATCGAGGTATTCCGGTGACGTGATGACGGTATGGACCCCGGAATCCTGATAGATGAAATTGATTTCTTCCTGACCGACCATATAGTTGATGGGCACGGCGATCGCGCCGATTCTCCAGATGGCCTGAAAGGCCTGAAAGACTTCCGGGGTGTTGGGCATCTGCATGATGACACGGTCCCCACGGGAGACGCCCAGCTTTTTGAGCGCGTTTCCGAAACGGCGGGCGGCTCGGTCCATCTCCACGTTGGTGATTTGCCGTTCCTCGAAAATGTAGCTGATGTGTTCTCCGACTTCCAGATTTTTCAATGCCAGTTCTGCAATGTTCATGGGGCCCTCCTTCACGTTAATGATGTTATCTTGACGATGAAATCCGGATGCTCCTGGACGATCATGTATATAAAATATACGAACTTTTCAAAACTGCATAGCGAAAAAGCGTTTCAAAACAAAGATTGCATAAGTCATTCCACCCATCCCCGACCGAACGGAAAATCCTCCGCCTTTCCAAAACCGGAAGAAAACGACTTTGGAAAGCCCGACCGCAGCGTTGCCTTCCTCCCTTCGACACCGAAAATCGTTTACTTAATATACGCTCTTCCTGCGTGCTGTATAAATCAAATACACTTTTTTCACCCGCCTTTGCGGCGCCCCTCTCCCCTCAATGTCTTCGGGGCCGTCATCCGGAGCAAGCCGGCCTGCCGTTTCCCGCCTTTGGATTCGTCCCACCCGGGGCTCTCATGAATTGGTACGGTCCTTGCTGACTTTCTTTCTGGGCACTTTCGCCGAATTTTGACCGGAAAAGAGAGGGTCGCTTTTCTTTCGGAGGATTGAAATGAAAATCGCCGCCCGCGCCCTTGCATAGACCGACAGAGATTTGCTAGGATGGAAGCCGTTTCCCCAAAAACGGGAGAAGATCTGTACAAAAAAAACATGAAGAAGGTGAATATGAATCCAAATCCATCCGAGACGAATCCGTGGCCGCGCGGGGTCCATCTCCTGCACAACCCCAGCCTGAACAAGGGAACGGCCTTCAGCGCCGATGAACGAAGAGAACTGGGCCTGGAGGGGCTTTTACCGCCGCGCATCACGACCCAGGAGCAACAAGTTTCACGCGTCATGTACAATGTCCGGCGAAAGCCCAATCAGCTGGAAAAGTATCTCTATCTGACGGGTTTGCAAGACCGTAACGAAAGATTGTTTTACAAGGCGCTCATCGATCATCTCGAAGAGCTCAGCCCGATCGTCTACACCCCGACGGTGGGTTTGGCCTGCCAAGAGTACAGCCGGGTGTACCGGCGCCCCCGGGGGATGTTCATCTCCAAATATGATCGAGGACGGATCAAGGAGATTCTGCAAAACTGGCCGACCCGGAATGTCCGCGTCATCGTCGTCACCGACGGAGAGCGCATCTTGGGTCTGGGGGACTTGGGCTGCAACGGCATGGGCATTCCCGTCGGCAAATTGTCTCTATATACCGCCTGCGCCGGCATCGATCCATCGGCCTGTATGCCCGTCACCATCGACGTGGGGACCGACAACCCGGACCTTCTTTCCGATCCGGGATATATCGGACTGCCCGAGGCGCGTCTGCGCGGCGGCGACTATGACGCCCTCATCGACGAATTCATGGAAGCCGTAAACGAGGTGTTCCCGCACGTGCTGGTTCAGTTCGAAGATTTCGGAAACACCAACGCCTTCCGTCTGCTGGAGAAATACCGCGACCGGTATTGCACCTTCAACGACGACATCCAGGGAACCGCCGGCGTCACCCTGGCCGGTCTTTATTCGGCCCTGCGCATGATCGGCGGCCGGCTTCGGGATCAGAAACTCGTCTTCCTGGGCGCGGGCGAGGCGGCCATCGGCATCGGAGATCTGGTCGTCTCCGCCATGGTCGAGCAGGGACTGACGGAAATGGAGGCGCGAAACCGCTGCTGGTTTGTCGATTCCAAAGGTCTGGTGGTCAATCGCCGCGACGACTTGGCCCATCACAAACGCCGGTTCGCCCATGACGCGCCGTTTCACAAGGATCTGCTGTCGGTGATCGAAACCGTCAAACCCAGCGGGCTCATCGGCGCGTCGGGACAACCCAAAACCTTCACCCCCGATGTTTTGCGGGCGATGGCGCGGATCAACGAACGCCCGATCATCTTCGCGCTGTCCAACCCGACGTCGCAGGCGGAATGCACCGCCGCTGAAGCCTATGAACATACGGATTTGCGGGCCGTTTTCGCCAGCGGCAGCCCTTTTGGCAAAGTGGACATCGGCGGCAAGACGTTTTGGCCGGGACAGGCCAACAACGTCTATATTTTCCCCGCCGTCGGCCTGGGCGTCGTGGCATCGGAATCCAAACGGGTCACCGACGAAATGTTCGCCCAGGCGGCCAAAAGCTTGGTGGAGCAGGTTTCACCGGAGGATTTCGCGGTGGGGCGGATTTTCCCTCCCCTGGCGCGTATCCGCGAGGTCGCCGTTCAAATCGCGGCGGCCGTGGCGAAAGTCGCTTTCGAGCGCAATCTCACAGACCAAAAGGAGCCGGAAGATCTGGCCGGATTCATCCGATCGAAAATGTACGATCCGGCCTACCAACCCCTGCGATCCGGGGGATAAATTCCACGTCGAGGTAAGCCTATGGAAAATGTCGTATTAATCGGTTGTGCCAGGACGCCCATCGGCGCTTACGGTGGCGCGCTCAAAGACGTTCCCGTTTATCGGCTGGCCAGTACGGTTCTCAAAGCCGCTGTGACAAAAGTCCAAATCGCCCCTTCCGAGGTGGACGATGTGATCATGGCGTCGGCTTATCAAAACGGCGAATGCGCCAACGGCGCGCGCATGGCCGTTTTGGACGCCGACTGGCCGGACAACATTCCCGGCGGGATGATCGACAGGCGTTGTTGTTCGGGTCTGGAGAGCGTGTTCTACGGCGCTTTGCAGATACAAACCGGCAATGCCGATGTCGTCATCGCCGGCGGCATGGAATCGATGAGCCAAGGCGAGCTCTACATCCCAGGCGACATCAAATGGGGCTTGGGCGGCAAAACCCACGAGAAATACGGCTTCATGCCCCGCGGACACGGTGCGCTCGCGATGTGGGGGATTCCTTTTTACGACCGCATCCAGCGCGGCCGCGTCATGAGCCAGCCCATCTGGCGTTACGGTGAGCTCAGCTCCATGATGACCTGGGCGGAAACCGCCGCCAAAAAGGAGGGGATTTCCCGCGAGGAAGCGGACCGCTGGGCGCTTCGCTCCCATCAGCGCGCGGTGGCGGCCCAGGAGGCGGGCAAGTTCGCCGACGAAATCGCGCCGGTGCTCGTGGGGAAAGATAAAAACGGCCAGGCCATACTTTTCAACACCGACGAGGGCCCCCGCAAGGACACGACCTTGGAGCGGCTTTCCAAACTCAAACCCGTTTATCCCGACGGTGTTTGCACGGCGGGCAATTCCTCTTCGGAAAACGATGGAGCGGCGGTGGTGATTCTCGCCTCGGAACGAAAAGCCAAGGAGCTGGGCATCGCCCCCCTGGCGTGGTATCGCTCATGCGCCGTCGCGGCGACCGATCCCACGCTCACCTACCCGGCCGTTCCGGCGGCGGTCCACAAGGCCCTTGCCAAAATCGGCAAATCCATCGCCGATATGGATTTGATTGAAGTGCAGGAGGCTTTTGCCGTCCAATGTTTGGCCGACTGCCGTCTCGCGGGGCTCTCCGACGAGCAGATGGAAACCAAAGTCAACGTCAACGGATCAGGCATCTCGCTGGGTCACCCCATCGGCGCAACCGGCACGATGCGCCTCGTCACGCTGCTTCACGAAATGGCGCGGCGCGACGCCCGCTTCGGGTTGGAAACCATATGCGGCGGCGGCGGACAAGGCATTTGCATGATCATCGAACGCAAATAAATCATCTCCAGGGAACGGTCCCGGACCGCTTTCCTCTTTTTTGACTTAAAAAATCGGGGAGGACTCAGTATGGATTTCGCATTGACAGACGAACAAAAAATGATCCAGGAGACAGCGAAAAATTTCGCCGAAAAGGAAATCGCCCCCCATGTGGAGCATGACGAGAAAAACCATTTTTGGCGCAAAGACATCTTTCTCAAAATGGCCGAATTGGGTTTTTTCGGCTTCTGCATCGAAGAGAAATACGGCGGAAACGGCATGGGGTTTCTGGAAGGGGCGCTTGCCATCGAACAGGTCGCCAAAGTGCATGTGGCCTGGCGCATGGCATTCAATATGCAGTGTTGGGGCCCGGCGCTGACCATTCAAAAGTTCGGCACGGAAGAACAAAAAGAGCATTACATCCCGAAATTCGTCAGCGGTGAATATATCGGCAGCTTCGCCATGACGGAACCGGATGTCGGATCGGATGTCGCGTCGATGAAATGCCGCGCCGAAGACAAAGGCGATTA
>CAZPTW010000268.1:0-5115 GCA_964589235.1 uncultured Smithella sp.
CTTCATCGAGATTGGTATACTCCGAAAGCGGAAGGGCGATATTCTCCCGAAGGGTCATGGAACTGAAAAGCGCCGACGACTGGAAAAGAACGCCGATGTCCCGCCGATAGCCATTGAGCTGGTGTTCATCCGCGCGGGTTATATCCACCCCCCGGTATAAAACTTCTCCGGCCGTCGGTTTCTGTAAACCGATCATGATTTTTAAAAGTGTGGATTTACCACAACCGCTTTCCCCGACGATCACCAGAATTTCTCCTTTGATCACATCAAAACTAACCCCTTCGAAAACCACATTGTTTCCAAAGCGGGCGGCGAGATTCCTCACGGCGATGACCGGTTCCCGATTCATACCTCCCCTTCAATAACGCTTGATATAGTAAAGCATGACGGCGAAAATGGAATCGACCAAAACAATCAGAAAGATCGCCGTCACGACGGCGGATGTCGTGTATTTGCCTACGTCCTGCGCTCCAGCGCGCACCTGAAACCCCCTTTGACACCCCACAGCGGCAATCAAGAGGGCAAAGACGGCCGATTTGATCAGGCTTGTAACCACATCAAACATTTTGATGGTCTTGATGGATTGAGTGACATACGTGGTGATCGTCAGATCGAGCGTTGTGACGCCGATGATCATGCCACCTAAAATCCCAAAAAAATCAGCGTAAATCGTCAAAATCGGCACAACGATGACCATGGCCAGCACTTTCGGCACGGCCAGAAACCGAACCGGCTCAAACCCCATGGTCTGCAGCGCGTCCACTTCTTCGTTGACCACCATCGTTCCAATTTCCGCGGCGTAGGCGGATCCGGAACGCCCCGCCACCAAAATGGCCGTCATGATCGGACCAAGTTCTTTGACCATGGCAAAACTCACCAGTGCCGGCACGTAAATATTCGCGCCAAGCTGTCGAAGCTGCAAAAACGACATGAAGGCGATGATGAGCCCGATGAGCATTCCAATGAGTGCGACGATCGGCAGCCCGTCCACTCCGGCCCGCTGAATATAATAAAGCACATCTTGCCTTCGCAGCATTTTGGGGTGGCGAATCGTATGGGCAAGCCCCATCACCAAAGCACCGATGAAGGCGACGAAATTAACAAAATCCCGGCCGATCGTCAACGAGGCCTGCCCAACCTGCCGGATAAAGCCATCGCTTATCCTCTCCTTTTTATGCGGCGGCAAACTGAGGGCCTCGTCATCAATGACACTGAAGATCCCTTTGGCTTCGTCGTTGAGATGCAGGAAGCGGCAGGAAATATTTTGAGTTTGGGCCTCTTTCTCGATTTGAACCAATGCCAACGCCGCGGCGCTGTCCAAATAACAGACCCCGGAAAGATCGATGTCGACGGCTGATGGCTTTTGACTGAAGACTTCCTCCCGAATTCGCGTCGAAAACGACATAAAGTTTTCCAGGTTGAAGTGTCCAGCCAAAAGGACGATCAGTCTTGTCCCCTCCCGTTGAAAAGACATTTCGAAATTTTCAGAACAATTTTTCGAGACTTGCGTATCCATCAGCATGATAGTCGGCGGATTACCCGCAAAGATTGAGGAAATGCCTGAAAAAATTTTTTGATGTCATCTCATCGCGCCGTCTGAATCTTGTCCATTGGTATTCAAAAACAGCCTGATCCGGACCCCTCAGGCAACATTTCTTTCAACCCTTTAACATTTTGTTTTAAAAAAAAGAACAGCAAAGGCCCCAAAAGCCCCATCCATAACGAGAGCAACGATAAATATCCAGTCATATCCACTAAATGTAATTTTGGAAAAAGAATGAACGTGTGGCACGTTTCTTTCATATTTATCTTCATGAAATGAAACAAAAACCAAAAACGAGGAGGTAACAGATCATGAAAAAGACATTCGGAACCATTGTGGCGGCAACGGCTATCATTCTTTTGACGGCAACCTTTGGATTTGCGGAATACGCCGCGGCGGGAGCGGCCAATTTCCCGTATTTTCAACTGGGATGTTTGATCGTGGGCGGATTGATCCTGGTGAGTTTAAAAAGAAAATATAACAAGATGTACACAGCCGAAGTGGTCGGCGCCTTTGCCCTCTACACCCTTTTGATGGCGCTGTTTACAAACCCTGTTATTGACGTCGTCAAAACCATTGTGAGCTGATTGGCCGGAGGTCATGATCTGTTCGGACGGCCCCCTCAAGCGAAGGCTCGGCTTGAGGGGGCTTTTTTTGCATTTTGAGTTATTTTCGGGAGGCGTCGAATTCGGCGGAGGCCAGTTTGATTGAGACCGAGAGAATTTCAATGGCCTTTTCCAGCTCCGCAACCGGCGGCCGCGTCGGAGAAATTCGGATATTGGTGTCGTTTGGATCTTTTCCGAAGGGGAAAGTCGCGCCGGCCGGTGTGATGGCGACACCTGCTTCTTTGCACAAAGCGACCGATCGTTTGGCGACGGGTCTGACGGTGTCGAGACTGATGAAATACCCCCCCTCGGGTTTCGTCCATTTCGCCAATCCTGTCGCACCCAGTTCTCGGGTTAGAACTTTGTCGGTCATGTCGAATTTGGGTTTGAGCAATTTGGCATGTTCTTTCATCAGACCGGGGATCCCGCCTGGAAAAGCGTTCAAAAATTTTACGTGTCGCAGTTGTTCCACCTTGTTGGGACCGATAAACGTGGTCCCGAAAAGTTTGGACATATAAGCCAAATTGGCCGTGCTTGTGGCCATGAAGCCGAGTCCCGCCCCGGAAAAGGTGATTTTGGAGGTTGATCCGAAAAGATAAACCCGGTTGGGGTTTCCGGCTTCTTTACAGGCACGAAGAAGGTTTTTGGGCTTCTTCGGATGATCCACTAAATGATGGACGGCGTAGGCATCGTCGGCAAAGATCGTGAAATCCGGGGCGGCGGTCTTCATTCGGGCCAGCCGATCGACCGTCTTGTCCGAAACCGTCTCTCCGGTGGGATTGGAGTATGTTGGAACAAAAAGGATCCCTTTCACGGATGGATCAGCCACCGCTTTTTCCACGGCATCCATATCGGGACCTTCCGGCGTCATGTTGACTTGGACCAAGTCATATCCCATTTCCGTCAATAGCAGGAAGTGCCGGTCATATCCGGGCACGGTGACAATCATCTTCGGTTTATTGAGCGTCACCCATGGCATTGGACTTCCAACCACACCGCGAAGGAGCGCCCACATCAACACTTTAGAGAGGATCGAGAGGCTGGCGTTGTTCCCCACCAGCGTTTCTTCCGGGTCGGCGCCTAAAACCGTGCAAAAAAGTTCCCGCGCCTCCGGCAACCCCAAAACCCCGCCCGGGTAATTGCGGATGTCAAAGCCGCTTCGAGTCATGATGTCTTTTTCCGTAACGATGGTAAAAAGAGCATTCGCCAGATTGAAATTTTCGTCCCCCGGCTGCCCGCGTTCGATATTGAGCTTCAAACCGAGGCTTTTGAGGGCTTCATAACGCAACTGCAAGTCCTTCAGATTTTCCATAAATTCTCCTATGCCTCCATCGATTTCGTCTTTTTTTATCAGCGTCTTCCTGTACCTGATTATTTCTTTTTGTCAATTGCGCAGTGCATGGGTATTCCGAAGAGAATTCGAAAAGAAATGTCTTTAGATCCGCTTTTGGGAAACCAATTCCGCGAAATATTCAAAAGATCGATTGTAGGTCTTTTCCGCGTCTTTCGGGAAAAAGCAGCCCGGCAACTGCCTTTTCTTCAAATGATAGGTCACACAATCACAGCACACCCCTTTGCGGGGACAAGGTTCATAGGAGCAAGCGCACATTCGAACATTGTTTTCTTTTTTACAGTCCATCGTCATCCTTCGAAAAGAGAGGTTCAAACTAAATTCTGTTTGAAATTCTACCGTATTTCAGACATGATGAAAAGAGGCAATGTTCTTCAATCTTCCACGCTGACGACCCGGCCGCCCAGACCCGATGCCGAAGGCCGCTTGTATTCGTTAAAAAATCAAAACCGGATGGTTATTTCAGGAAGGCTCATCATGGGTTTTCAACGCGGCACTGTCAGTCAGAGAGTTTTGAACGATCTGAAAAAGCGTTCGTCGATCGGCATGATTTTTTATCTCATTTTATCGGTCATTTGTGTCACCGATGGGCGTTTTTATCAGCGCCATTCGACGCTGTCGGCCGTTTTTCTTTCATCCGTCATCCTCGTTTGCGCTTTTCGATTTGTTCATTTGTTCGCGGCGAAGAAAATGGGCGAGCGTTATGCGGAAATCAACAAAACAATATTCTTCGCAAGCGTTTTGATCACGGCTTTGATCTGGGGAGGAATGGGGGCTGCGGTGTGGTGTCTAAAGGACGAGCCCGCCACACAACTTTTGATGACCGTTTGCCTCTGCGGGCTTTGCGCCGGCGGCGTGGTCGCCTTCATTCCCTACCGAAGGCTTTCCATATCCTTTAACATCGCCATGCTGTTGCCCTTGATCATCGTCCTTGTCGCAAACAGAAATTTTCCGCTGGCAGGAATGGTCCTTCTTTTCTCCATTTATCTATCCATTATCTCGGGGCGAGGCTCAGGCGAATACTGGGATGCCTTGGAAAACGAGTACCTTCTCGAGATGAAATCTCTGGAACTGACTCGCTTGAGCAACACGGACGTTCTGACCGGCTTATTCAACCGCCGATATTTTGATCTCATGTTGGACGCGGAATGGAAACGGTCGGGACGCAATCATAGCCTTCTTTCCGTGATTCTTTTTGATTTGGATCATTTCAAAATGATCAACGACACCTGCGGACATCAAATCGGCGATGAATACCTGAAGAAAACGGCGGAAATCTTGTCCTCGGTTTTCAAACGAGAGACGGACGTCGTGGCACGGTTCGGGGGCGAAGAATTCATCGTCCTGCTCCCCGGCATCCCGGCCCAAGACGCAGCCGGTCTTGCGGAAAAAGTTCGGACAGGCGTTGAATCCCTATCGGTCGTCCATGAGCGAAAAAAAATCAAAACGACGATCAGCGGCGGCATCGCCAGCGGCGTCGCGGATTTCAACGTCCTGGCTGAATCTCTTATCTCCGCGGCGGACCGTGCGCTCTATTGCGCCAAAAAATCCGGCCGGAATCGGATTGTGATCTTCACGCCTTGCAAAAAGTCCGCAGACGCATGACACGAAGGATG
>CAZPTW010000269.1:0-5103 GCA_964589235.1 uncultured Smithella sp.
CCGATCGATGTGGGGATCCGCGTAGAGTTGAACCGGAAATTCTTCGATCCGGTGACGGATATCGTTTACGATCCGAAGTTTGTTTTCAGGACCTCGAGGCACAACGATCGGGTGCGAACATTTTGCACCAATCCAGGCGGTCGCGTCCGGATGGAGGACTATGACGCCTTTAAACTCGTCAACGGGGATGCGCTTTCCGAGCGGAAAACGGGCAATACGAATTTTGCCTTGATCAACACGGTCACCTTGACCGAACCTTTTTCCGACACCACGGCGTTCGGGCAGATGATCGCCAAACAATTTTTTCTTTTGGGCGGTGGGCGTCCTATCGTTCAGCGGGTGGGAGATTTCCGTGAGGGGCGAAGAAGTTCGGCCGTTACCTTCCTGAGTCGGACGCGGCACTTCGAGCAATGTCAAGCGACCTTGAAGGCGACACCAGGCGATATCACCTTGGGCCTGCCGGGGCGTATCGTCGACAATCTTTGGGAATCGCTCAAAAAAATCGACAAGATCGTTCCTGGGGTCTTGCATCCGTCCACGCTGCTTTACGCCCCGGAAATCAAATTTTTCGACACGCACTTTTTGACGGATGAACATTTGGAGACGAATATCTCCGGACTTTTCGTTGCCGGCGACGGGACGGGCAAGAGCCGCGGAATCGTCGGCGCGGCGATCTCCGGTCTCATCGCTGCACGAGGCATCGCCGGGAAGTATTTTTAAATTTGCCGGCGGCGGTTATGGCCTCGCGGAGGCTTGCAAAATCGCTTTGGGCCCCAGGTGGCGCCCGCCATCCAGAATGAGGATCTGGCCGGTGACCAGCGTGGCCTCTTCCAGAAAATATCGAATCGTCGACGCAATCGTTTCCGGCGTGGCGGTCTTCCGAAGCGGGTTGGTTGATTCCAGATGTTTTTTGAGCAGCTCGTAGGCTTCGCCGCCCATACCGTTGCGGAGCCATTCCCCTTGGATGAATCCCGGACAGACGGCGTTGATCCGAATGTCAGGCCCCAAGGCGCGCGCCAGGGACTTCGTCAGGGTGATGAGCGCCCCTTTGGATGCGGCATAGGCGACTGAACTGCCGATGCCGTCGATGCCCGCGGTGGAGGCGACATTGACAATGGCGCCAAAACCCGCCGCCTGCATGAAAGGCGCCGTGGCCCGAATCATCTGATAAGCGCCGATCACGTTGGTGGCGTAAATGCTTTGAAAATCTTCGGCCGTCAAACCGTCCAACTGGTCATGCGCGCAGAATTTGGTCGTCGCGGCGTTGTTGACCAATGCGTCGATTCGTCCCCATTTGTCCATGGCCTCCCGCGCCATACGCCTGCAGTCCTCGTCCCGGGCGACATCGGCTTTGCATAAAAGCGTATCCGCGCCCATCCGCCGGCAGACCGTCTCGACATCGGCCGCTTCTTCATCGCTTCGGGAGTAATTGATCACGACGTTGTATCCGTTTTGCGCCAAGAGTTTGGCCGTTGCGGCGCCCAGGCCGCGGGAAGACCCGGTGATGACGGCGACCCGTTTCATAGCTTTCATGGTTGACTCCTTTGCGGTTGTCATGACATCGAAGCCGCGGAAAGTTCGATGACGATGCTGGATGTTACATAGTTTTGCGGATCCGTCAACCGGCCTTTTGACCCGCGCGGTCGTGACGGCACGCTGTCGACATTCCTTTTGACATCGCCCCACGGGCTGTGTTTTATTGATAGACAGGTTGATGCAGCGGAGTGGGAGACAAACCGGTCGGACCTTTTATGGTCCTTCCCCCTTTGTTCTTTCGGTTGATTTAGATACATCGGCGGTTTCCCGGGAGAGGGAACCCCAAGCTTGTTTTGGATCGGGTATGGTCGGGCTTCGTCTCGATGTCCTAAAAGGAGTGATGGAATGATCGAAGATCAAGGGCAAGACAAGCTGCGGCTTGGCGTCTACGTGATACAACATGGGTCTTTCTGCCATGTCGACTTTGGGTTGGCGGGGATTCTCGGCTATGACTCTCCCGCCGAGCTCATCGGAAAATCGCTTTGGGAGGTCATCCATCCGGAGGATGCAAGGCTCGTTGAACTTGAGATCCGTGAAGCAATGTCGTCTGGCGTCTCGGAGCGACCGATCGTGCGTGTTTTTAAAAGTGACGGCACGCTTTTGTGGGTGCATCTGGGCGGCTGCGAAACGACCTATCAGGGAGAAAAGGCCTATCAAGGTTATCTCATCGATATCACCCCTTTCAAGAAAGCTCAGCGATATCTCAAATACCATCTGGAAAACTCTCAGAGCATCATCGAGCAGGTGGAAGACGGTATCAGTGAAGTGGATCTCAAGGGCAACGGGACCTTCGGAAATCGGGCGAATCGAAGGATGCTGGGGATCGATGGCGAAGATGTGGAAGCGCTGGGCCGAAATTACCGATCCTACATGGATGAGGAGACGGCCAAAAAAGTCTCCCGCGCGTTCAATGAGGTTTACCGGACGGGAAAGACGGGGAAAAATATTGTCTATGACATCATCGGCAGGGATGGCGTCCGCCGGACGGTCGAAGCAACCGTTTCTCTCATCCGTGACGAGGAAGGAAACATAACGGGATTTCGCGCGGTGAACCGTGATATTACAGAACGTCAAAAAGCCGAAAAGGAATTGGCGGAACATCGAGCCCAGCTGGAGGCCATTTTCAGAAGCGTTAAAGACGCCATTATCACGATGGATTCGAATCAGCACGTCATTTTAGCCAACCAGGAAATAGAAAACTGTTGCGGTGTGGCAGTCGGAAACATCAAGGGCAAAACCTTTCCCGAATCGCTTGACGGTTGCAGCCTTGCCTGTGGCGACGTGATCAGACAGACGCTGGAAAACAATGAAACCGTCAAAGAATACCGCATTGAGTGCGGGCGTTTTGAGCGTCGTCAGCAATTGGTCAGTCTGACGTGTTCACCGCTGATGGATCAAGAAGGGAAATCCGCCGGGGCGCTTTTGGTCATCCGGGACATGACGCTCTTGCGGGATCTTGAAAGGGAGTTGCGCGAGCGGCACAGTTTTCAAAGTTTGATCGGCAAGAGTAAAAAAATGCAGGATATCTATACACTCCTGGAGGATTTGTCGAGCCTTGATACGACGGTTTTGATCACCGGTGAGAGCGGAACGGGCAAAGAGTTGGTTGCGCGGGCCCTTCACTACAGCGGGCAGCGCGCGTTCAACCCCTTTGTCACCGTCAATTGTTCCGCCCTCACGGAGAGTCTTTTGGAAAGCGAGCTTTTTGGACATGTGCGAGGTGCGTTCACTGGAGCCATCCATGATAAAGTGGGACGATTTCAGGCGGCGGATGGCGGGACGATTCTTCTGGATGAGATCGGCGATATTTCTCCGCTCATTCAGTTGAAGCTTCTGCGTGTGCTCCAGGAAAAGGTATTTGAAAGGGTCGGTGAATCCTCGCCTCAGAAGGTGGATGTACGAATTATCGCGAGCACCAACAAGGATTTGAAAGAGAAAGTTCGAAAGGGGGAATTCAGGGAGGACCTGTATTACCGGTTGAAAGTGGTGGAGATCCACTTGCCGCCTCTTCGAGAACGTTTGGATGATTTGCCGCTCCTGGTCAAACATTTTTGCCATCTCTTCAGCGAACGGTTCAAAAAAGAGATCGACGGCGTATCCAACGACGTTCTCAAGACCTTCATGTCGTATGCTTGGCCGGGCAATGTCAGGGAGCTGGAGCACATCATTGAGCACGCCTTCGTTCTTTGCCGTGGTCGGGTGATCGCGTTGGAACATCTTCCATCCGAGCTCAGAGAGTGTGTATCGCCAAGGTGGAGACAAGATAGGCAAAGCGACATAAGGAGAGGAAGAGTCAGCCCGGAGGATGTCAAGCGCGCATTGCGTGAGGCGGAAGGTAATAAAGCCAAAGCCGCAAGGATGTTGGGAATCAGTCGACCGACGCTTTACCGTAAAAGTCAGTAACCCACGGCGACCATTTTTGAAAGTGTAATTATTTACATGTGTAACATTACATAAAGTGTAAAATGTTACATTTCTTTTTTAGATCATTTTTTTTTCAAACCTTTTCAATCTATTGATTTCATTTGATATTGTTAAAATATCTCGTTTCGCTTCAATTTGGCACGATTTGTGTTCATTTGTCAAATCAACTGAAAAAAAGAGATGCTGCCATAGGCAGCGAAAATAGTTAGTGAACGACAAGGGCAGTACCGGTGTTTTTATCGAGAGTCGGTTGGTCCCGTGTTTTTCTCACGCAGCCACCTTGGTTTTTTAAGTGCCGCTGGAAGACATTGGCGGGGTGGATATGATTGCCGGGATGGAATGGGCGGCGTTCAAACACCTTAAAAGGGGATATCTCGGTTTTGAAATAAACTCAAATCCCGCCTTGAAAATGGTCAACATGTTGGCTGGGGTTCCCTCGAGAGGGTGGAGATGTATCTGACATTTCAGAAAGAAAATGAGGTATCGGCATGGAGCCTTGGCTTTGCCTTGTCGGGACGGAAAACTTTACGCGGGAAGTCATTTTGGAGTGTAAGCCGGTCCTTCTCGTCTGTCTGATCAAGGACGACCATTACACCGAGTTGATGAGGGCGATCCAGACGGTCGCCAAGCGTTTTGAAAATAGGTTGAAGGTGGCTGTTCTCTTGGAGGATTCCTTGGGGCTTTTCAAAAAAAGATTAAAAATTAAGGGGACGCCTACTTTTTTGTTGATGCTGGAGGGCAAGGAAATCGGACGGATTTTGGGCGTGTGCAACGAGGAGGTGCTGGCAAATTGGATAGCCGCAAAAATGGAGGCGATTCAATCGGGGGGACGGAAATGAGGATGCTGGAAAATTATGAAGAAGGAGAGGCGCCGATGCCTGTGGTGGAGAATACGAAATCGACGGTCCCCTTTGATGAGGCTTTCGGCGGCTTCAATGGTCTTTGGAGGGGCCTTTCTTGCCGGGGCACGCCAACACAAGATTGAAGGGATTTTCAGGCGATGAGAAAAAATTGTTTGGCGTCAGATATTTTTGATGACTCAACCCACAGGGTGCGCAGGAAAAGGAGAACCACATGAATAATCAGAAGTCCAACCATTTTCAAGTCGGAGGTCCAAAAGCGACATTTGTCTTGATCGTTTGC
>CAZPTW010000270.1:0-5083 GCA_964589235.1 uncultured Smithella sp.
CCTGGAAATCCAGGATGATGGATTTGATCGTCTCTATCATAGGGTCACTCCTGGACATGATTTTTTCCGGATTCAATCTCATCCGGTAATAAATATAGCCGGTTTAGGTCATGAGCGTCAAGGAATATTTCCGGATACGGTCTGGCTTCCCCAGCCCGAGCAACCCACCCACCGACGTTCCTTCCCCGCCTCCGGTAGATAACCTTGAGGGGCGGGATTTCCCCGCCACACGGCGCGAATGTCGCGCCTATAAAGGTCGCCCGACGGGGGCGAGCCATGGAAGGCGAGCATCAAACCGAGATGACTGCGGATGCTCTTTGCAAGAACCAGCTGGAAGAAGAACAAAAAAAAGCATGAAACAACAACATCCATGCGGACGGACATGTCACGTCGTCTGATGGCCTCCCGATGAGAACAAGCCAAATAAAATGACCATCTTGTCCCCTTTCTCCTCAACCGTCCCTCTTGACTTATTCCGTTTGACGATAAGCAAATCCACCGCCCAAACCAAACCGATTGCCAAGACAAATCGTTGAGCCCCCCGGGCATCAACCACTAAACAGCCTCCCCGTCTTTAACCCTTGACAACCCCACCTCCATTCATTATATTCAGATTATTATGATTTAACTGAATTCATAAATTATTCTGAATTAACTGATGGAGGTAAAAAATGGCGAAGACAACACCCAAGGGGATGTGTTGCGGGACAGGGGACGTCACGGTGAGCGGCTGTCGCGTGGAATCCCTCGTCAGCGTCGATGAACGGGGACAGATGGTTCTGCCCAAAGACTTAAGGGACAAGGCCGATATCAAAGCGGGCGACAAGTTCGCCGTCGTCAGCTGGGAAAAAGACGGCGCGGTCTGCTGCCTGACGCTCATCAAAGCCGATGTGATGGCGCAACAGGTTAAAGAATTTCTCGGACCGGTGCTGAGAGATGTCATGACAACGAAATAGGAGGACCTATGCGACAAGAAGAAATTCGAAAGGCCGTACGAGACCGATACGGCAATATCGCCAAAAGAGCCGGGAGCTGCTGTCAGCCCGCAATGTCGACCGGTTGCGGTTGCGGCCCATCGGCGGAAACCATCAGCATCGATATCGGATACAGCCCGGAAGATCTCAAAGCCGTTCCGGACGGGGCGAATCTCGGGCTGGGTTGCGGGAATCCCGTTGCCCTTGCCGGGTTGAAAGAAGGCGAGACGGTCATTGATCTTGGGTCGGGCGCAGGCTTCGATTGTTTTCTCGCGGCCAAAGCCGTTGGGGCGAAAGGTCGTGTCATCGGTATCGACATGACGCCGGAAATGCTCGATCAGGCCAGGGCCAATGCCCAAAAAGGCTGTTATGAAAACGTAGAATTCCGCTTGGGCGAAATCGAAAATTTACCTGTGGCGGACAACACCGCTGACATCGTCATTTCCAATTGCGTGATCAATCTGTCCCCCGACAAGGATCGTGTATTCCGGGAAACTTTCCGGGTTCTGAAACCAGGAGGTCGCCTGATGGTATCGGACATCGTTTTGCTTGAGTCCCTCCCCGATTCGATCCGGAAATCCCTGGACGCGTATATCGGTTGCGTCGCCGGCGCATCTTTAAAGACCGATTATCTAAAATGCATCGCAGACGCCGGATTTGTGGATGTCTCCATCGTGGGTGAATCCATGTTTCCTCTGGAAGATTTCTTTACCGAGATTGTCCCGAAAACGGATTCCCTCAACGTCGTCAGCCTCAAGGTTTCCGCGAAGAAACCCATCTGAAAGACGCGCATTGAGAGAGTGGGACTTGACGACGGACAAGGTCCAAGGAAAATGATGATTCAACACCAGGAGACGCAAAAGGTCTTCAGAGCGGGAAAAACCTCTCGGCCCCATGGGATGAAGCCGTTTGGGTGTTCTTGGATTCTTGGACCAGCTTGGCCGGTGATGGAAGGCCTTGACTGATGAAATGCGCCCGTCGATCCGGACGGCGTTCTCTGCGCGGGCGTCAAGTGCGGGAAGAGATTCTTCTCAGACCGGAACCGGCTTTTGGAGACAACGTTTGCGGTGTCAACGGTTTTTTTTCGGACGCCGATCGGCCCCTCATTAATAAGATGGGCCAAAGGGTTGAACATCAGCCGACGCAGAAGACCCCCTTTTTGGTCATCCACGATACCATCACCCGCGGCGCAAAGATTCCCAAGATCAGGCGTTCAGACCCCAGACGTTGTTTTGTCAATATCACCCCCATGAAATCAGTTGCAAACGGCCGGGAAAAAGATACATAATTGTCAAAAAGACCCAATGGCGGCTTTCCAGGCGATGGCTGACGTCCATGACGCGGGAAACGAGGGACATCGACCGGGAAAAATCAAAAATCAGGATTTGAACGGCTCCTTCAGGCGTGCGTTATTTTCGAAAAAATCACGGAGAAGATAGCGATGGTTGCCGACAAGAAAACGATTACCGTATCCCTGAAAGAAGCAGTCGCCGCCCTCGAGACCATGAGTGATCAAATTCATTCCTTTTTAAATCTCAAAACCGGCGAATGGGTCAGCCTCTCTGATGAAACCTTATCGTTTGCCTCCTCGGACGTCGATCTCCAAAGTCATCCCGCCTGGGAACGGGAATTGATCCTCATCGCCAAAGACATCCTGGAATCGGACGATTATCTGGAACTACCTGATCGCTTCGACATCCAGGAATACACCATCATGGACGAGTTTTGCCGATCATTGAACGAACGGCTGCGAGACGATCTTCTCGATCAAATCCGAGGCCGGGGCGCTGTCCGTCGTTTCAAGAAAGCGATCCGCCGCCATAAAATCGAAAATCAATGGTATGAGTTTCGTGAAAAATCGCTGGAAGCGATCGTCATCAAATGGCTTGAGAAAAATCACATCAACTATAAAATTCCCTAAGTTTCGCATAAAATACTTCCAAAGAGGTATCCTCCAGACGACAATACACCTTGACATCACTGCATGCGGCCTTTAAAAAACAAAGACAAAATATTTGAAGGCCTATCCCTTTTTCCGGCGGTCCTTTCGGTCCCGGCGCGGATAGCCTGTCGATGAATCATTACGATAAGGAGCCTTGCCATGAAGGATGTCGTGATTGTATCCGCCTGTCGCACCGCGATCGGCGCCTTTGGGGGAAGTTTGAAGGATCTAAACGCCGCCAAACTCGGGTCGGCGGTGATCACCGAGCTTCTCCGCCGGACGGGCATTTCTCCGGACATCATCGACGATGTCCGGTTCGGGTGCTGCTCGGATCCAGTGGACGCGCTCAACGTCGCCCGCATTTCGGCTTTGCTGGCCGGTGTTCCAGATACGGTGCCGGCCGCCACCATCAACCGGGTTTGTATCTCGGGAATGGAAGCGGTGATCTCCGGCATGGCCATGATTCAAAGCGATATGGCGGACATCATCTTGGCCGGGGGAACCGAACACATGTCCAGCATTCCCTACTCTATCCCTTCCGCCCGCTGGGGGGGACGCTTGCAGGATCAAGCGCTCGTCGATAACATCATTCACATGCTTCACGCGGGATCTTATCTGGTCCCGGGGGTGGAAAAAGGCCCCCTGCAGGCAGGACCTTTTTTCGAACTGTATAAAGGAAAACCTTACATTATGGGTGTCACGGCTGAATTTATCGCCGATCTGTATCAAATCACCCGTCAAGAGATGGACGAAGTCGCCTTACGCAGCCACAACAACGCCGAACGCGCGACGCGCAACGGAGATTTCGCCGATGAAATCGTGCCGATCGAAATCCCCCAGAAAAAAGGGAAACCTCCCATCCGCTTCGAAAAGGACGAACACTTCCGCCCGGGTCTGACGATGGATGAATTGGCGTCGCTTCCCCCGGCGTTTGCTCCGAAAATCGGGCGGGTCACCGCCGGCAATTCCTCCGGTATCAACGATGGCGCCAGCGCGATGCTCATCATGTCGGCTGAAAAAGCTCGAGAACTGAATCTAGAACCTCTGGCACGGATCAAAGCGATCGGCAGAGGCGGGTGTCATCCGTCTGTCATGGGCCTAAGCGTGGTCCCGGCGGTACGCGATTTGGAAAAAAGATCGGGACTGAAGGTGGCGGATTTTGAACTTTTGGAAATCAATGAAGCTTTTGCCGCCCAGTATTTGGGATGCGAAAAGGAGCTCCACATCAACCGTGAAATCACCAATGTCAACGGCTCTGGAATCGGACTCGGCCACCCGGTCGGATCGACCGGGTGCCGGATTATCGTGTCCTTGCTTCATGCAATGCGAAAGCGCGGGAAAACACTGGGGTTGGCCTCTCTATGTGGAGGCGGCGGCGTGTCGATGGCCTGCGCCCTGGAAATCGTTTAGCCAAACGGGATGTAAAACGACCCCGTTTCCCGCCTCGAGACTTGAAGGGCAAAGCGGCTTTTTTTAAAACACGTTATTCCCGAGCATCAGACTCCCTTCAGCGTTTGTTTTACGCGGCGGCCAGTCTCCGCGATTTCTTCTTGAATTTATTCATTTGATGACGCAAGAAAGCGGCTCTTTTTTTCTCGTGCGCGTCCATGGCGTCTGCGATCTTCGATTTCATCTGACGAATTCTGGCTTTGATTTCCTCACGGCTCAATTTAATTTTCCCTTTTGGTTTGTGCCGGTGAACGTGAGGCTCCTCGATCCCTTTGGCCTGCCGGATAAAGGCGACCAACTCTTCTTTTTTCATATCGTGAATGGCTTTTTCGTGTGGAAACTGCGCCGCGATTTCACGCAGTTCCTTCACCGTCAATTTCTCCAGATGCTGTTCGTCGTGATTCTTTTTGTGGGTTTCTTCAGTCATCGCTCATAGACCTCCTTTAATATGGTTTAGAAATCAACGTGCAATGCGTTCAGAAAATGTGACGTCTTTTTATAACACATCCGCCCTTTGCCATCAATCACCTCGCGATTGACTTAAAATATGATTCCTGTATAATTTGGCCACGATTTGATCGACTGACAACGGTTTCAGGCGGATCATCCATTTTTTTTGAAGAAGTATTTCATGTTGCGGTTCCTGTCATATCGAGGTTTTTTCCATCCGTCCCCTACCGATCCGATCATCATGACGCCCCGGAATGGAGGGGCTCTT
>CAZPTW010000271.1:0-5073 GCA_964589235.1 uncultured Smithella sp.
TTTCTCATCACAGGGACGAAGTGCTTCATTTCCGCGGGCGATCACGATTTGACCCCCAACATCATCCATCCGGTGCTGGCGCGTATCGAAGGCGATCCCCCTGGCACCAAAGGGATTTCCATTTTCATCGTGCCGAAAATCCGCGTCAATGACGACGGTTCTTTGGGCGAGCCCAATGACGTCAAAACCGGCGGCATCGAACATAAGATGGGCATCAAAGGATCGGCAACCGCCACGTTGAATTTCGGCGAAGACGGGAACTGTATCGGGGAACTTTTGGGCGAGGAACGTGAAGGCATCAAAATCATGTTCATGATGATGAACGAGGCCCGTTTGGGAACCGGCATGCAAGGACTGGTTCTTTCCTCCGCCGCGTTGGAGCACGCCGTGGCCTATGCCAAGGAACGCGTTCAGGGAACGGCCATCTGGGAGATGAAAAATCCCGACGCGAAACCCGTGACCATCATCAATCATCCGGACGTCCGCCGAAAACTGCTTTGGATCAAATCTCATGTTGAAGGGTCACGCAGTCTTTGTTACTTCACGGCGTTTTGCATCGACATGGCCAAGGTGGCCAAGACGGAAGAGGAAAAACAAAAATGGAGCGGTCTTTTGGATCTCCTGACCCCGATTCTCAAAGCCTGGACGACGGACAAGGGGCTTTTGTCCTGCTCGATGGCGATGGATGTTTACGGAGGCTACGGCTACTGCTCCGAATATCCGGTGGAGCAGTTCCTGCGTGATGAGAAAATCGCGCAGATTTACGAAGGCACCAACGGCATTCAAGCGCTGGATTTGGTCGGCCGAAAGCTCGGGCAGCGTAAAGGCGCCAATGTGATGAACATGGCCGCTTTCATCCAGAAGACGATCGCGCAGGCCAAAAAGAACGAAGAACTGGCCAAATACGCGGCCATTCTGGAAGAAGCGTCCAATGCCGCGTTGGATCTCACACTGTTTTTTGCGCAAGCCGGAAAATCGGGCGACTTTCTGTTGCCGATTTTGAATGCCTGTAAATTTTTGGAACTTTTCGGCGACGTCATTGTCGGCCATTTGCTGTTGGAGGCCGCGGACATCGCTTGTACGAAGCTGGCGGCCGTCTACGAAGCGAAGGGCGCGACCACGATCGGTAAGCAGAAAGGACTGCAGCGGTCGGATAAAGAGGCTGCTTTCTATAGCGGTAGAATCGCCTCCGCCAAATTCTTCGCCAATGAAATTTTGACGACGGTCAAAGCTCGTTGTGAAGCGGTTAAGATGGGTGAAAAAGCCGCTTTGGAAATCACGGAAGAGGCGTTTGCCTGGTAGAAATTTTTTGGAGCGTTTCAAATCCAAAGAGGCCGTGTCAGGATTCACACGGCCTCTTTTCTTTTTCCCCGATACCACGACGGTGAAGGCGGGTATTCAAAGCGATCAATCGTTTCAGGTCCATAAGGACAGTCACGGAAGATGTGATTTGAAGAGGCATATGGAGGGCGGAAGAAGCGGCGCAGATAAATCAGCCGGGCCTTTGGGCGTAAAATCGGCCGGTAATGGTGATCATGGGTTAGAGGCATTGTCCGACAGGCGTCTTATATAGGCCGCCCACCGGAGAGCACCGGTGAAGGAGGTCATGGCTTTGGGGATGTGTTCGGCGGTTGGAATGGCAAGCATCATTATTCCTGGCATCGCCGGGAGGGGGGAAAGGATTTCCACTTGGATCAAAGACACCCTCCAGCGACAAAGGTATGTGGCCAGGTTCAAGAAGAAAGAATCGCACCCTCAGAGAAGAGCCAGGAGTCCCTTGCCCGGGATGATGATCCATCACGACGGATGCATCCATGAATGGGTTTCGTGCAAGAAGGAGGATCCGAGTGTTCCGATGGATGACACGACGAATGAACACTACAGCATGTTTTTTGTTCAAGAGGAAGATACAGCAAGCCGTTTTCAGAAGGTTGAGGACGTGATCTTGGAAAAAGGTCGATTCCGTTCGATTTATACCCACCGGGGAAGTCATGACTGGTTCACGCCGGCAGAAGGGGCAAGGTGAGAAAACCCAAAAGACCCAATTCGGTCGCGCCATGCGACAATCGGGGAGGGAGAGGATTCCCGCCTATTTCTCTGAAGGCCGGGGGAAGACGTGAAAGAATGTTCTGCGCGCGTCAAAACCGATTCACCAAAGAACCGGCCGATCAAAACATGATCGCGATGGAAGAAGCCCATCGTTGCCTTACGAGAGTCTGTCTTCCGGCACACAAGAAGACGTTTGAATAAAATCTCTGGAAGAAGGCTCTGCTTTCAATCCTTCAGCGGGCATGAATATCAAAGATATCCTTTGCGGCCATGACGAGAGAACGGCAAGTCCTGATTGTTGCGTAGGCTTTATAGGAAAGACGCGCCGGATTCCTCCGGACCCGTATCAGTGTCATGATGTGCCCGGGTGAAAGTGAAAGGGCATCGATACCAAAACAGCTCTTTGGCTGTTTTCCATGGCCCCGGAAAACTTGCCGCTGATGAAGCTGGATGTCTGAAAATTAAGAAAAACAATGAAGCGCATAAATCCGACGCGGCCAAGACCGAAGGAAAGAGGCTCAAAATGAGATCTCCAAACCTTTTCCTTGAGCGCATGAAAAAGCGGACATGTCCTGTCCCACAAAATAGGACTTTTCTATTTGCTGTCAACATGCCAGTAAACATACTTTGCGTAATAACAAACGATCGGATACAATTTCGACGCGTAAGGGAGGAGTGCCTTTTGTTCCTTTTTCAACGACAGCCTGCCCTGCCGAGGGATAATACGTAATAAGGATAGACAAAGGTCGTTCATGAGAAGATATATCATTCTGATCGCCGCCGTCATGATGATGCTCAGCTTGGGGACGAATTACGCTTGGAGTACATTCGTGCCTGTACTAAAAATGAAGTACCATCTTTCCACGGCACAGACGCAGGCGATCTTCGGAACCAGCGGATTGATGTTTACGATTTTTGCCATGATCGGCGGGCGTTTGCAGGACCGCATCGGCCCGCGTGTCCCCGCATTTTTCGGAGGTGTCATTTTTGGCGTCAGTTACATTCTAGCCGGTTATTCAAGCGGTTCCTATGCGTCGCTCCAAACCTTCATCGGTGTCACAGGGGGGATGGGCGTTGGATTATGTTATTTATGTCCCCTGATTTGCATGATCAAGTGGTTCCCTCATCAAAAAAGCCTGATCACCGGTATTTCCGTCGCCGCTTTTGCCGGCAGCGCCATCATCATTAATCGAGTTGGAGAATATTTATTGTCGAGACACATAGATGTTCTGCAGATTTTTAAATATATGGGATTCTCATTTTTGCCCATTCTCGCCATCACATCATTGTTGCTTCGAAATCCGCCATCGGATCCCGACTTGACGCCGAAACAGCCTCATCTGAAAATAAGGGCTCTTTTTCAAGACGCAAACTTCTGGGGTTTGCTCTGTGTTATGTTTACGGGTTCATGTATTGGTCTGATGATCATTGGAAATATCAAACCTTACGGACTTTCACTGAATTTGGACGTTGTTATCGCCGGAACGGCGGTGTCCGTCATCGCTTTGTTCAATGTTTTAGGAAGGTTGATTTGGGGGTGGATTGGCGGCTTGATGGAAGGGAAAAAAGTGATCGTTATTTCCCTGGTCAGCACGACGGTTGTTTGTCTGGCCGCGCCGTTTGTCGTTCGGGATACGTTTACCTTTCTTTTTTTTGCGGCTGTTGCCGGTTTCAACTACGCCTCTTGCCTGGTGATCTATGCTGTTGAAATCGCCCGCTTATACAGTCCGGAGCGGATGGGGTCCATTTATTCCATTTTGCTGATCGGCAATGGATTGGCCGGGATGATTGCGCCGACGACGACGGGAAGAATATTTGATTCCACTGGTTCCTATCTTCCGGCATTTTTTATTTTTGGGTTCCTATCTTTGATTGCCATCTTTTTATTCTGGTTTCTTTATCAGCCGAAACGCTTGAAAAATAAGACAGAATCATCGCTGTATTCAGAGAAGTAAATATCCATAGGATGGCCTGGATTTTTAAGGGAGATCGGCAGAACAAGAAAAGCCTGATCGTTCAATCCACCGGTTCGACGAATTTCTGAGTGATGGAGTGAAACGGAGAAGATTTGGGAATTTTTCACACATCGGGGAATGTTAAAACACCGATCCGACGGTTTAGAGAGGTCGGCGGGGATGTCCCCGCCGACTGAAGAATAAAAAAATTCGTTGAACCGAAATTAAAGCACCCGGACGGCGATCACACCTTCGGTGGCCTGAATTTTCTTCACCAGATCGTTGCTGATATCGCCCTCCACGTCGATGATGTTGTAGGCCAGATTGCCTCTGCTTTTGTTGATCATGTCGGCGATGTTGAGTTTGCTCTCCGCTAAAAGCTTGGTAATCTTCTCGATCATCCCCGGTGTGTTTTGGTTGGAAATGGTGATTCTCTGTTTTCCGGACCGGTCAAGGAGGCATTCGGGGAAGTTGACGGAATTTTTAATGTTGCCGTTTTCCAGAAAATCCATCAACTGAAGCACCGCCATCACAGCGCAATTTTCTTCCGATTCTTCAGTGGATGCGCCCAGGTGAGGAATGGCGATGACCTTGTCCGTCTTGATGACTTCTTCATCGGGGAAGTCCGTGACGTAGCAGCCGACGATGCCGTCCGCGACCGCTTTTTTGAGGGATGGGGTATCCACCAGGCCGCCGCGCGCGAAGTTTAAGAGAATGACCCCTTTCTTCATGATGGCGAATTTATCACTGTTGATGAAGCCCTTGGTGTCCTTGTTCTGGGGAACGTGAATCGTGATGTAATCGGATTCGGCAAGAAGCCGGTCGAGACTGGGCGCTTTTTTGATGGTGCGGGAAAGCTTCCATGCCGCCTCGATGGACAAGAAGGGGTCGTACCCCATGACTTCCATGCCTAAAGCTTCGGCGGCGTTGGCGACCATGGTGCCGATAGCTCCCAAGCCCACGACGCCTAAGGTTTTCCCTTGGATTTCGGTGCCGACGAATTTGGCTTTTCCTTTTTCAATCAGATCGGGGACCTTGTCGCCTTCTCCCACCAGCCCCTTGGTCCAGG
>CAZPTW010000272.1:0-5068 GCA_964589235.1 uncultured Smithella sp.
AGTGACGGCTACTCGGGGGGCGATGTCCGGCGATATGTCCACACCGCTCATCTTCAAGGCCCGATGAACCACCAAGAGCGCGTGCTTGAAAATTGGGGACGTCCAATGCGCCATTTCCCGTGGTTGCAAAAACGGATAGGATTTTACGTCCACGTCCGGAACTTGCCCGGCCACCTGAACCGGGAAATCCGATGTGATTTCAAAGCGCGTCAAAGGACCGATGCCGGATTTCCCCTGCGCGGCGTCACGCCATTGCGCGTCCAAATCCGTCCCCAGCGAGGAAACCGCATCAAAACCCAAAATCAACGTTTTTCCAGTCACCTGTACAATTCTTTCTTCGCAATATCCTGAGCCCCTCGGCCCTCTGTTTTCAACGAGCGGCCATCATGCAAGAGCTTGATAAAAAATTCAATCATATTTTTCATTTCATTGAAAACACAGAAAGGGGCAAGACCGTCTTGCCCCTTTCCTCGTGACGCTCAAATTTTTTCTCCCCTTACCATGGAATCAGACGATACAACTTGGCAAACATCTCATAGACTTCAATCCAGTTCTGCAGATCCTCCGTCTTGTTCATATGCTCTCGTTTGTTGACCATGATCCAACTCATGTGCGCCGCTCCGTCCTTGCATGTCGCGCAGTCACGTGTCGCGGAGGTGCAGCAGCGGTGAACGGTTTTTAAATCCGCCGCCCATCGGTAGAAATGAATCAACCGCTTGACCGGCGGCTGACGATGATCGATTGATTCCGTCACGGACGGACATTCCATCCACCCGAACTTTCGTCCCAACATTTCGCCGGTCGTGATGACTTGATGGTAATATTTACTGGAAATGACGGTTTGGGGATAGCTGTCCAACATCTCGTCCATCTCATAGCGCAGATCACGCAACTCCTCTCGTCGCCAGGAGAATCCATTGACACCCTCGTCATTGGACAGAAGCTGCATGTGGACTTTCAATCCGCAGTCGGCAATGCGTCGTATCACCGGTTCGATCTTCCCGACCTGTTTGGGGGTGATGGTATAAAGATAATACGTATAAGGGTCGCCTTCGTAATTTTTGCTCGATATGGCGAAGGTATCTTTTCCACGAAGAACCTTTTCATCCTCTCCCCCGCCCCAAAGAGAGATGCCGACCATCATATCGGGAAAGCGATCACGCGGAACCTTGATCAAGCCGTTGGTCGCGCAGTACGTCGGAATTCTCCGGTAGAACGCTTCCAGCCGGTCCATACACAATGTCGGCTCACCACCGATCAGAATCGCCAAATTGACCCCTCGTTCTCTTTCCCGATCGATGAAGACTTCCCATTTCTTGATGTCCATCTCTTCAGTGACGTGGTGTTCCCCGGACGAAAAAAAGAAACACCCCTTGCAACGCAAGTTACAGCGATTGGTCAAATCGTATATAGAACTGCGGATATTGAGGCTGGCGATACGTCGATACCGCTCGCGCCATTCATGATCCAGCAGAGCACTGATTGTCTTCATGCAAATATCCTCGTCAATATCGTCATTCTTTTTCCGTCTATGATCGAGCCGGCGGGGGGGGGTCTACTATCTCGTCGCAAAGATTTTCACCTTTTTCATAGCCCATC
Source organism: uncultured Smithella sp. (assembly GCA_964589235.1). GTDB lineage: Bacteria > Desulfobacterota > Syntrophia > Syntrophales > Smithellaceae > UBA8904. The sequence continues at coordinate 1,600 of CAZPTW010000272.1, forward strand.
ACCCACACAGCCAGGTAGGTATCGACATAATCCAGCCAGGATTTAAATGTCTCCGGCGTATGGACATGCCGATAAAGTCTTGCCGTAACCACCGCCGACCCCGCCGCATAATGGCGGCAGTCGGGACAATCTGTGTCCGGCACACAGCAGGCCACCGAGCGGTCCCATTTCAAATCCGTCCGGTATTGGCGGAAGGAACGTCCCAAACCGATATCTTGCGAAGGGTTACAGCGGGGGTAAGAGCAGCTGTACAAATCGTGCAACCCCAGAAGAGATGTATGCGCAACCGCGTTATAGTAGGAAAATAAAACATTTTTCGGATACTGATTCAGAAGCGTGATCATGGATTGACGGGTTTGCGCCAAAGACGCAGGATGATGCCGGAGAGGTCCATCGTATCCGATAGGCGATGAAAATACATTGAAAGTCAGTTTACAGTTATGGGCAGCAAGATCGGAGGCCACTTCATTAGCTTCTTCAATATTTTCGCGTGTATACGTGTAGACAAAAACCGCCCGCGGATCGTTTTTATAGTTCTCGATCTGCTTTTTCAGAAGGTTTTTGGCTTTTCGCACCCGCTGACTGGTTTGGTCGTTGCCCCAAACGGAAATATGGATCTTATAGCCGATGGATTCAGGAATTTTTTTAACACCATTTGTGGCAATGCTGCCCAGCGGCATTTCCGAATAACAGACCTCCAGGAGCTCGGGGACAAGCGACGGCTCGGCACCCGCCAAAACGACATACGTAATGCCGCGCTCCTTCTCCGCCTTCATTAAAGCCCGCCAGTCTTCAGGATTCCGGTTTTCGGGGGCGAATTGTTTGTCACCTTCGTAATAGTAGCAGCCGTCACATCGGATATTGCAGCGATTGCTCATATCGTAAGTCGACTCGCGCAGAAAGAAGTAACGGCGGACTTTTTCCCATCGGGACTTGACTGCCGGATCGGAAAGCAGATCCGAAAACTTCGGTTTTTCCGGATCGGATTTTATCTTGACGTTCATTCTCATGGAAATCTGCTGCTAGGCTCAATGCTTTGTGGCCAGCTTCTCTTCGATGTATTCACAAATCAGACGGATCGTTTTCAACTTGGGGTAGTCGTCTTCATCGATGACGATCTTATACTCGTCTTGCAGTACCAGCGCGATGGTGGCCAGATCCATGCTGTCGATGCCCAGTTCATCCACCAAATCCATATCCGGATTGAACGTCTCCGGAGTCACATCTTCCAATTTCAATTCGTTTATAATGATTTCGGCAATATGCCGAATAATGCCCTGGGTGTCTTTGGTCTCAGGCATCCCCTTCCCTCCTTCATTTTTCTTTTCTATCGGTTAGGCCTTCTGCCACGGCCAGCATGCCGCTGCAAACGACGTTCTCTTCAACAGTGATTTTAAAACCATAAACCACGTCTTGCCCTTGGTGTTCCCGGGTCACATGGATGTCCAACCGCGCTCCCGGACGAACGGGACTGGTAAACCGCACCCGCCTGAGCGACAAAAGTCTCAGCGTCTCACCTCTGGCTTGCGCGTCTTCCCGGATGGCCGAGAATACCGCCTGAACCATCGCAATACCCGGCAAAATCGGCTCCTCGGGGAAATGTCCGGTAAACCAGATCGAATCCCCAGGAGCCAAAGCAGTCGCGGACAGAGAATCCCGGCCTGTGTTGTGGACCTCTTTCAGCAACCGCCATGCATCCATTTCTTCTCTCCCCGCGTCGGTCAACGCCTCATGTATTCGGTCATTAAGGGGGCAAATCTATATCATCGTTTGATTTTTCAATCAAAATTTTTTTTCCGGGTCAACCCGCTCCCTTTGGATCCAATCGGACGACTCCCCATCAAATCCCGGCCGATGAGTTCTGCAAGCGAAACGACCGTCAGACCTTTGTTTCGGACCCCTATAAGGATCTTCTCGATTTCTCTCAGGAACCACTGATTTTCAGGATCGTCACGCGCTGGGACATCATGCAGCAAAATGATATCGTCGGCTTTCACTTTCTTCAGAATCCGGTTGGAAAGCTTATGAGTGTTTCTGTTTCCGGCGTCAAACGCCCGGCAACTGAATGTCACACAAATCAAGTCCAAATCGTTTAGAACAAAAGCGAGCTTGGGATTGACGATACCCACCGGTGGACGGAAAGCCTTCGTCTCAACACCCAGATCACGTAAAATCGACTGAGCCTTTGAAATTTCATCAAAAAGCACGCGGCGGCTTTTCAACATCAGATATGGGAAATGATGGTAGGAATGATTGCCGATGATATGTCCCCGAGCCAGGATCTCGGCCACAAGGTCGGGATGGCGTTTCGCGTTCAGCCCCGACACAAAAAACGCGGCTTTGACCCGGTATTGGTCAAGAAGCTCTAAAATCGCGGGGGTTACCCCTTCCGAAGGCCCGTCATCAAATGTTATGGAGACCTGCGGCAACCCGGTTCTGCCCCGATGGATGACAGGGCCCAGAAATTGGGTTTGAGGCAGAAAACAGGCGACGACGCACAGAATCACATAAAAAGACAACAGAAGAATAGAAATCCAAGGGGATAGGAAAAAAGCGCCGGATGCGGCGACAATCAAAACAATACCGGCGATGTGCGCGGGATACAATCGCGGTTTCGGGTTGTTCATAAACAGCACAACCTTTCGCCCCTCATCCAATCAAATGTTCCCAAAGTGGTCCCGTGTGCCCGCGGTCATAAAGCCTGGGCAATATTCTGGTGGCTTTACTCTCCCCCGCCCCGATGAGCCAATTCAAACGGCCTCCGGCGTGGGCTTCAATCCGTTTGACGATTTCAATATCCGAAATGGATGGGGATCGGTAAAACACAGGATCGAGAAGATTCTGCGATGACGTGATCTGGCCTTCACGAAGCGCCGTTTCGTACAAAGCTGTATGCGGATAAATGCGAATCCCGCAGAAAAAGAAAAAAACGGCCTTCTCCAGCCGGTCAATACCTGCCAAGGTTTCCTGAAGCGTCTCTTCGTTTTCGCCCGGTCCCCCCAAGAGAAAATAGTGGGCGATGTGCAAACCGGCCGCCAACGCCCGCTCATGCGCGTAGAAAACGTCCTCGCTCTTGAAAGGCTTCCGCAGGTTCTTGAGCATTTCATCGCACATCGATTCCGTTCCGAATTCGACATGCGAAAGTCCTGCGTCCGCGAGTCTTTTGTAATAATCCGCGGGCGGCTTTGTGGGCGCGAAAAATCCACCCCAAGGAATCGAAAGACGCGCCTCTTGGAAAGCTTGGGCGACCTGCAGGCTGTGCTCGAAACTGGCATTGAACGCCGAGTCCGTGATGAAGATATATTTTGCGCCGGCCTCCTGCAACTGGCGCCCCTGCTTGGCAATCAAAGCAGGATCAAAAAACCGCATTTTCCGTCCTTCAATATGGGGATAAGTGCAGTAGCTGCAAGAAAACGGACAACCGCGTTTGGTTTGTAAATTCAGCATGCCGCCATAAGACAGATAGTAG
>CAZPTW010000273.1:0-5036 GCA_964589235.1 uncultured Smithella sp.
GTTTTGGAGTTGACGCCTGATGAGTTGAAATACGTGCAGCAAGGGATGGCCGACGGAACGGCGGGCAAAAAACTGGCGGCGGAGCCGGAGGCTTATGCCCAGAAAATTCAGTCGATCGCGCAAGAACGCATCACCAAAGCCACGGAAAAAAACAAGGCCCAGGCCAAGGCGTTTTTGGAAAAAGCCGCGGCGGAACAGGGAGCGAAAAAAACCGCGTCCGGATTGATTTTTAAGGATATCAAGGTCGGCGATGGGGCTCAGGCCAAGCCGACGGATGTGGTGAAAGTCCATTATGTGGGGACGCTGATCGACGGCAAGGAATTCGACAGCTCCGTCAAACGTGGTCAGCCGGTTGAATTTCCGCTGGGACAGATCATCCCCTGTTGGTCGGAAGGTGTCAGTATGATGAAAGTCGGCGGCAAAGCCAAGCTGGTGTGTCCGCCGGAGTTGGCCTACGGTGACCGCGGCCGTCCGCCGGTCATTCCCGGTGGTTCGGCGCTTGTCTTTGAAGTCGAACTGCTGGAAATAAAATCAGGCGCAGCGGCCGCCGCACCTGCGCCGGCGGCGCCTCCCAAACCGGCACCGGCCCCCAAAGCCGACGCCAAGAAGTAAGACTTCAATTCCACAGCGAAATGGAGGGGGCGGGTTTAAATCCGTTCCCTCTTTTTTTCCTCTTCGCGATTTCTTGCAGATATTTATTGACGCTCATTATAATTTCACCTATAATTTCAAACTCATAGCGAATGTTCTCGTGTAGGGTAAACGGTGGGGAAAAAAAGAAAGCGAAAGGAAGGTTGAGGAACGTATGCATAAAAAGATTCTGTTTGCTTTGGTTTTACTGTTATGGTCTGTATCGACGCTTCATGCTGCCGGTTTTGAACCGGGAGCATTTATTCGGGCCGTGGACAAAAACGGCGAGACGATCGAAGGGACGATTATCGGTTATGATAATAACCCGGAGGTTTCCCTGCTGGATAAATCCGGACATTATTTTAAAGTTCATATAAAAAATGCCAAAAGAATATCAGGGGTTGCCGGACAAACCGTCCTCACGGGCGGCGGCACCAAACTCGGAGTGATTAAGATGGACATGACGGACGGGCAATCCGTGACAGCCGGCTTGAACAGTAACGCCATTGTGAAGATCGATATGGGAATCAAAGGGCAAAGAACGGTGTGGGTAACGGATGCAGCAAAGTATCAGTATGTAGAAGTTGTTGATAAGACCGCCGGCGGCCGGGGCGACGGCTTTATGAAAGTCAAGCTGATCAACGGCGAAATCATCAGCGTACCGGTCAAGAAATCAGACATCCACAGCATCATCTTCGAATAATTTCAACGAGCAAGGAGGCGGACGGCATACCGCCTCCTTTTATGAAGTCATCCTAACCGCCTATAGTCTGCCGTCTCATCGCCTGTTGTTTACGGAATGAGTCCCAGGCTCCGAATGCAACCGATGAGTTTTCCCTTGTTGATCGGCTTGATCAGGTAAAAATCGCAAAGGGACTTGAAGGCTTGAACGACATTTTTGGGATCCTCCAAGGCGGTGGTCATAATGATTTTAACGGCACGATGCGCGCCAATCCCTTGCTTTTCCTCCATCTCCCGGATGGTTTTGACCACAGTCTGTCCATCCATCTCAGGCATCATGATGTCCAGGCAAATTAAATCGTATGGATCTTGCGCCTCCATGGCCTTGATATAAGCCTCAACGGCTTCTTTGCCGTTTACGGCGAAAGCGCACGGGCCGTAAGGAGAGAGAATCTGTTCCAAAAGGAACCGGCTGGTTGGATCGTCTTCGACAATCAGTGTTTTCATCATTTCCTCCTGTTATAGTTTGTCTTTGATCCATGGAATATTTTGCAACGCGCTTTGAAATCGATCCGTTTCTTCCTCGAGATTCCGCATCAGGGCGATCAGTCTGCCCCGTTCTTCTGTCATCGCGGCCGCTTCGATTTTCCGCGCAACGTCCCGGATGGCATCGGCGGCGCAATGGGCGGCCGCGCCTTGGAGGCGATGGGCAAGCGCCGCGAAGGCGTGTGACCGCCCTCGGTCGAGGTGCTGCCATAGATCGGAAATCTGGCCGGGCAATTGGTTGAGGAAAAGCAAAATGACGTCCCGCGCCATCGTCCGATCGCCCGCCAACCGATCCAAAAGACCTTTTTCGTCGAAAGGCGCCTTTACATCTATAACGGCACATTTCGGTGAAACTGTAGAAACCGACACGCGGTTGAGCCACTTGTCGAGCATGTCCGAAAGCGCTTTGGCCCCCACCGGTTTGGCCAGATAGTCGTTCATGCCGGCTTGGAGACATCGCTTTTGGGTTTCGTCTTGGATATCGGCCGTCATGGCGATGATCGGCACATTCGGGGCCAGAATGTCGATCCGGCTGCGGATGGCGGCGGCCGCCGAAAATCCGTCCATTTCCGGCATCTGGCAATCCATGAGAATGAGGTCATAGGCGATGGCGGTCATAGCCTCCACCGCCTCACGGCCGTTGGCGACGATGTCGGATTTGTAGCCCAGCTTTTTGAGGAGGCTTACAGCGACTGTCTGGTTGGTTGGATTGTCTTCCGCCACCAAAACGCGCGGCTGTTTTAGCGACCTTGCCGTTCCACCGCCGGTCGCGGTGGGGGTAGGCGTCCGAACGCGAGCGGCGGAGGGACTCTCCGGGCTTAGCATCTGCTTGAGGATGTCAAAAAGCTCGGATTGGCGCACGGGTTTGATCAAACAGGCGCCGCCAATATCTCCGGCGATCCGTTGGGTCTGACGGCTTTGTTTGAGACTGGACATTAAAACGATTTTTGACTTTGAACAAACGGGGTCTCGATGCAGGGCGAGGAGAGCCTCTGGAGCGGGCGGATCCACCATGCGTCCGTCGATCAAAACGACCGAAACCGGCTTTCCACCGGCGGCCGCGTTCCGGAGATGCTGCAACGCGTCATCCAGACCGGGCGCTTGCGCGTCTCGGCATCCCCAGCGTTTCAACAGGGAGCACAGCATTGAGCGATTCATGTAGTTGCTGTCGACGACCAGAACCGGCGCGGGGGGCAATTGCCTTTGCCTGTGGGGGGTCTGGTTTTCAAAAGAGACGGTAAACCAGAAGGTGGAACCTTTACCCTCTTCACTGTCGCAGCCGATTTCGCCGCCCATCAGCTCGACGAGTTGTTTACAAATCGCGAGTCCCAATCCGGTTCCGCCGTATTTTCGGGTGATGGACCCGTCAGCTTGGACAAACGGAGAAAATAAAGAGGGCATTTTTTCGCGGGGGATTCCGATGCCTGTGTCCATGACGCTGAAAAGCAAGTGGGTATGACGGTCATCCGAGCAAATCGGCGAGACCTGAATGCAAACGGCGCCGGCCTGCGTGTACTTGACGCTGTTGCCGACCAGGTTGACGATGATCTGCCTGAGTCGGCTGGAGTCTCCGCGAAGCGTGACCGGAACTCTGGGATCGACCATGTGGATCAATTCAAGGCCTTTCTCTTCGGCCTTGAGGCTGAAAACTTCGATGGCGCTTTCCAGCGTATCGAGCAGATCGAAGTCCAAAACTTCCAATTCCATCTTCCTGGCCTCGATTTTGGCAAAATCCAAAATATCGTTGATGAGCCCAAGAAGGCTCTCGGCGCTGTTTCGGACGATTTCCGCATATTTTCTTTGCTCGTCGGACAGTTCTGTGTCCAAAAGCAGACCGATCATGCCGATGACGCCGTTCATCGGAGTGCGGATCTCATGGCTCATGTTGGCCAGAAACTGGCTTTTGGCTTGGTTGGCGGTTTCTGCTTCCCTGGCCATTTTGTCGGCGCGGCGGATGGCGGCTTCCAATTCGAGATTGATTCTTTCCAGTGACAATCGGCTTTGCCGAAGTTCCTCTTCCTTTCTTTTTCGTTCGGTGATGTCGCGGGAAATCCCTCGATACCCGATGGGGACGCCATTTGGATCTTTGATCAGATTGACGGAAACCTCGAAGACACCGACGTTTCCGTCCTTGCGGATCGCCTCGTATTCCAGCGACCGAATTTGCTTTCCGGTTTTGTAGACGTTTTGGAAAGCGCGGAACATTTTATCCGCGTTTTCGGGGGTCTGCCAATCCCGGTTGGTCATGCGCATGATTTCCTCTCGACTGTACTGGAGATGGTCGCAAATCACGTCGTTGACGTAGGTGAAACGATTATGGAGGTCGATTTCATAGTATCCGTCGACCATTGTTTCGATGATGCTTCTGTATTTTTCTTCGCTTTCGCGCAAGGCCATTTCAATCCTCTTGCGCTCGGTGATATCCCGGGAAAGGCCTTTAAACCCGACGATGTCTCCGCTTAGATTTTTCAGGACGGAACCGGATATTTCTTGGTAGCACAAAGAGCCGTCTTTGCGGATGAACGCGCCTTCAAAATCCTTGAAAGGGGTGCCTGTCTCGGAAAGTGCTCGATACCTTTGCGCGATGCGATCGGCGGTTTGTGATGTGCTGAATCGACGGTAGTTCATGCCGACGAGCTCGCCCGCGGTGTACCCTAACATGCGGGCTTCCGCCTCATTGACCATCGTAAAGGTGCCCGTCAGATCGACTTCATAGTATCCTTGATCGATTTCTTCCAGGAGAGTGCGGTATCGCTCGTCGCTTCGGCGTCTCATTTCTTCTTGCGTCCGGCGCGATGTGATGTCGTGGGAAAGACCTCGGAAACCGATGATTTTTCCGGAGGCGTCCTTGCGTGTGGAACCGGAGATTTGATTGTAGCGGATACTTCCGTCCTTGGCGATGATTTTGACGTCATGCCCGAAGAAAGGGTCGCCGGTGGTATAAACCCTCAGGAAAAGGTTATAAGCTTCTTTCGCCGTTTCTTCATCCATGTATTGACGATAGTTCATGCCGATCAATTCCTCGAGGCTATATCCCATGTTCATCGCTTCGGCGGCGTTGATGAACGTGAAATCGCCTTCAAGGTTCAGTTCGAAGTAGCCTTCTTCGATCTCGTCGAGCATGGTTCGGTATCGCTCCTCGCTGGCCCGCAGAGCATCTTCGGCCCTTCGCCGGTCGG
>CAZPTW010000274.1:0-247 GCA_964589235.1 uncultured Smithella sp.
AAAGGCCGGGGCCTGCCGGGACGTGGTGTTGATGAATGCGGCGCTGGCGATTGTCGCTGGGGAGAAGGCCTCGGATATCCATGAAGGCGTCCGGGTGGCTGCCGACTGCATCGACAGCGGCGCGGCTGTGAAAAAACTCCAGGCGTTGATTGAACTGAGCCACGGTTGAGCGGGATATGATCCTGGATGACATTGTCGAGAACAAGCGCCGCGAGGTGGCCGACCGGAAGTGCGCAGTCGGCTTGGG
>CAZPTW010000274.1:257-5016 GCA_964589235.1 uncultured Smithella sp.
TTCCTCATCCCCCGCGGGAGAGGGATCCGATGGGCGAGATGGTCGGTTTCGGTTTACGCTATCCCCCCTTCTTCCATACCTTCCCCCGCGGGACGATGCGGTAAAACCGAGGGAGATATGATTTTAGACGACATTCTTGAGACGAAAAAAGAGGAAGTCGCGGGACTCAAAGCGTCAACGACGATTCCGCGGCTGCAAAGAGTGATTTCCGGGGTGGACGTGTGCCGTGATTTTAAAAAAGCGTTACGTTCGGCCGGCCCGGCGATTATCGCCGAGGTGAAACGCGCTTCCCCTTCGCGCGGAAGGCTTGTGGAATCCTTCGATCCGTTGAGACTTGCCAAAACATACGAGCAAAACGGCGCGGCGGCCATTTCCGTTCTGACCGACAAGAACTATTTCCAGGGGGACAAAGACGATTTGACACAAATCAAAAGAAACGTCAGCCTGCCCGTTTTGCGCAAGGATTTCATCATCGATCCGTTTCAGATTTACGAAACGCGCGCGATCGGCGCGGACGCCGTTTTACTGATCGCCCGCGTGCTGGGGACGAGACTTGCCGATTACATCGCTTTGTCCAAGGAGCTGGGACTCCACCCGTTGGTCGAAGTGCATACATCCGATGAACTGGATGCCGCCCTCGCGGCGAAAGCGGAGATCATCGGCATCAACAACCGTGATCTGGATACGTTCGCGACGGACATTCACACGAGTCTTGCTTTGAGAAAACGGATCCCCGACGGGCCGGTGGTCGTGGCGGAAAGCGCCATCAGAAACCGTGAGGATATCGAGGTTCTGATGCGGGGAGGCATTCATGCCTTTCTCATCGGCGAGGGGCTGGTGACGGCGCCGGATGTCGGGGCGAAACTCCGTTCGTTTCTGGGGCGGGACGCATGATTCCGGTGAAGATTTGCGGGATAACGAATGAGGAGGATGCTCTGTGCGCGGCGGCACATGGCGTCGCCGCCGTCGGATTCATTTTTTATCCTCCGTCGCCGCGGTTCATCGATCCGCGAAAGGCCAGGGCCGTCATTGACGCTCTGCCGACCCAAGTGGTGAGAGTCGGCGTTTTCGTCAATGAAACGGAATCGATGATTCGGCGGATTTTGGGGGATTGCCGTCTCGACATGATCCAGCTGCATGGGGATGAGACGCCGGAATTTTGTCGTCGATTTCCGCCCGAGCGGGTGATCAAGGCGCTGGATTTGAAGCACGACGCGGATCTTGATCGAGTGGAGGCTTTTGATGTCGCCGCGATCTTAGTGGATGCCCGTAAAGACGGGCTCTACGGCGGCACCGGTCAAAAGGCCGACTGGGCGCTGGCGAAAAAAATCCAAAAGCCGCTGATCCTTGCCGGCGGATTGACGGAAGACAACATCCTCGCGGGAATCCAGACGGTCAACCCCGCCGCGCTGGATATCAACAGTGGGGTTGAAAGTCGGCCCGGGAAGAAGGATGCCGGAAAAATTGCCGGCATGATGAAAATGATCAAGCAGGCGACCATCGGCGAAACATCGCCGCCAATTTTTTTGCGAAGGGATCGACCATGAAAACATTACCGGACAGGAAGGGACATTTTGACGCTTTCGGGGGGCGTTACGCCGCGGAGACGCTGATGCCCGCGTTGATGGAGCTCGAGGAGGCATACGCACGGGCCCAGAAAGACAAAACGTTTGAGAAGGCGTTTGACGGCTACCGGCGGGCGTACGCGGGACGTCCGACGCCTTTGTATTTTGCCGAGAGGATGACCCGAGCGCTGGGGGGGGCGAAAATATACCTCAAGCGCGAGGATTTGAACCATACCGGCTCCCATAAAATCAACAACACACTGGGACAGGCGCTTTTAGCCCGCCGAATGGGCAAAAGGAAAGTGATTGCCGAAACCGGCGCAGGGCAGCACGGCGTGGCGACCGCGACGGTGGCGGCTCTCTTTGGCATGGAATGTAGAATCTTCATGGGCGAAGAAGATATCCATCGGCAGGCGCCCAATGTTTTCCGCATGAAGATCCTGGGCGCGGAGGTGATTCCGGTCAAAAGCGGCACGGCCACGCTCAAAGACGCCATGAACGAGGCCATGCGCTATTGGGTTTCGGCTGTCCGCGACACCTTTTACATCATCGGCACGACCGCCGGTCCGCACCCGTATCCCATGATGGTGCGCAATTTTCAGTCTGTGATCGGAAAGGAGATCAAACGGCAGGTCAACCGGCTGGAAGGCCGAAATCCCGACGCGCTGGTGGCGTGCGTGGGCGGAGGCTCCAACGCCATGGGAACTTTTTACGCTTTTCGCCATGACGAAAAAGTGGCGTTATTCGGTGTGGAGGCGGCCGGCCGCGGGATGAATACCACGGAACATTCCGCGAGCATCAACGGCGGTCGAATCGGCGTTTTGCACGGGAATAAGACGTATCTCCTGCAGGATGAGAACGGACAGGTGCGGGATGCCTATTCCATCGCGGCGGGACTGGACTACCCCGGTGTCGGACCGGAACATGCTTTTTTTGCCGCGACCGGCCGGGCGACGTATGTGACGGCGACGGATGAAGAAGCCATTGAGGCTTTTTTGTTCTTGTCGCGTCAGGAAGGGATCATTCCGGCATTGGAAAGTTCGCACGCGGTCGCGTATGCCATGAAAATAGCCCCGACGATGAAGAAGAACAAGATCCTTGTGATTTGTCTTTCCGGCCGCGGTGACAAGGATGCCCAGACCATTATGGAGACCCTGCAGGGCCCCCGAGGCGATTCCTTGCAGAAAAGAAGGGGGGATGAACAATGGGAAGAATAGAAAAGAAATTTGCGGACCTGCGTGCGCGCGGGGAAAAGGCGCTCGTGATTTACTTGACGGCGGGAGACCCCTCGATGGCCGTGACCAAGGACCTGATCCTGGCTTTGGAAGAAGCGGGCGCGGATATTGTAGAGGTCGGGGTTCCCTTTTCCGATCCCACGGCGGACGGGCCGGTGATTCAGGCTGCCTCCCAGCGGGCGCTCAAGAATAAAACGACGCTCGGGGGCGTTTTGAAACTGGTCAAGGAGGTCCGCGAGCGATCGCAGATCCCCATCGTGCTTTTCGGTTATTATAATCCGATTTTCGCGTTCGGCGTGGAGAAATTTGCGCATGCGGCCGAAAACGCCGGGGTGGACGGGGTGTTGGTGGTGGATTTGCCGCCGGAGGAAGCCGGGGAACTGAGACGGCATACGGATGTGGCGGGGTTGGACTTCATTTCGCTTGTGGCGCCGACGACAGGTAAAGATCGTCTGAAATCCATTCTTGCCGGCGCGACGGGATTCCTCTACTATATCTCCATCACCGGGGTGACCGGCAGCGCCGCACCGAAAACCGAAGACCTCGCCCGGGAGATCGGAAAAATCCGTAAGTTGACCCGGATGCCCATGGTTGTGGGATTTGGCATTTCCAACACAAATCAGGCCGGCGCAATCGGCCGGTTGGCCGACGGCATCGTCATCGGAAGCGCGGTGGTTAAACTCATCGATGAAAACCGAGACAATGACGGGCTTTTGAGGATGGTGTCGACCTATGTCCAGGACATCAAAAACGCCCTTTCCCCGCGGAGGTCTGCCTTCTGATGATTTGAGCCAGCGGGATCAATACGAGAATGCCGCACAAAATCAGCGCGACGAGCGTAAGCGGCCTTTCCACAAAAATCATGAAACTGCCCCGCGACATCAGAAGCGACCGGCGCAAATTGACTTCGAACATCGGCCCGAGAACGAATCCCAAAATGAAGGGTGCGGCTTCGTAGTCGAACTTTTTGAGCAGGTAGCCCAAAAGGCCGAAGAGCACCATGACGCCCATGTCGAAGAGGCTTTGGTTGACGCTGTAGGCGCCGACCAGGCAAAATAAGATGATCAGAGGGTACATCAGTCGGTCCGGAATTTTGAGCACCTGCACCCAAAGCGGAATCAAAGGGAGATTCAAGATCAGGAGCATCAGATTCCCTGCATACATACTGGCGATGACCCCCCAGAAAATGTCGGGATGCTGCGTCATCATCATGGGGCCCGGGGTGACGCCGTGGACGAGAAACGCGCCGAAGAGAACGGCCAAAACGACATTGGGAGGAATGCCGAGCGTCAGAAGCGGGATAAAAGAGGTGGACGCCGCGGCGTTGTTGGCCGCCTCCGGCGCCGCCACCCCTTCGATCGCGCCCCGGCCGAACTCGTCTGGATGCTTGGACACTCTTTTTTCCACGCCGTAGGCGATGAATGTGGACAAAACAGGGCCGCCTCCCGGCAAAATCCCCAGAAGGAAACCGATGACCGTGCCTCGCAGAATGGCCCACTTGGATTTCAGCCAATCCATTTTGCCGGGAAACATGTTTTTGATTTGAACGTCGAGCATCTTGGGAGAGGCCTGTTTCTCGAGATGAACGAAAACTTCGGCCAGGCCGAAAAGCCCGATCGCCAGCGGGGCCACACTCAATCCCTCGAACAAATGGATATTTCCGAACGTCAGCCTCTGTTGAGAGGTGATGGGATCCAGTCCGATCAGGGAAAAAAGAATTCCGGCTTGCGCCATGATGGCCGCTTTGATCATCGATTTCTGGGCCAGATAGATGATGAAAGTGAATCCCAACAAGATCATGGCAAAATATTCCGGGGGACCGAATCTCAAAGCCAGGGAGGACAGCGGAGCGGCGATGCATTGCAGACCGAGAAGGCCGATTGTGCCGGCGATGAACGATCCAAACACCGCAATCCCCAGGGCTTTGCCCGCGCGTCCTTGGCGCGCCATGGCATAACC
>CAZPTW010000275.1:0-5012 GCA_964589235.1 uncultured Smithella sp.
GCCGCGGATAAAATCAACCGCGTTTCTGAATATGGCCAAGCCCTGGCCCTCCTCGGGAAGGTCTTCGCGGGTCCAGCGCGGGTGGTTGGTCCGGTGCAAAAACGCTTCAGGGTGCGGCATCAGACCGAAGAGTCGGCCTGACTCGTTGCACACGCCGGCGATGGCCCGCGCAGATCCGTTGGGGTTGGCGGGATAGTTCATCGTGACGCCGCCGTCGGCGTCGCAGTACTGAAACACCACGAGATTTTTCTTTTCCATCTCGTCCAAAACGGCGTCGTTTTCCGGAATGAATTTCCCTTCTCCATGACGGACGGGGAAGTAGACGACGTCCAGATGACGCGTGAAAACACAGGGGCTTTTCGTGTTGGTCTTGAGGTACACCCAGCGGTCTTCGAAACGACCGGAATCGTTGTATGTCAATGTAGCAGTCTGCCTGGTAAAAAGGTTCCCCAGTGCGGGAAGGAGCCCAAGTTTCACCATCAGTTGAAACCCATTGCAGACACCCAAAATCAAACCGCCCGCGCCGATGAATTTCAAGAGTTCTTCGATGAGCATGTCGTCGGCGCCGGCGATGGGGGCATGCAGAAAGCGGTTGGCCCCGGCCTTGGCGGAGCCGAGGTCGTCTCCATCCAAGAAACCGCCGGGTAGATTCAGAAAGTTGTAATCAGAAAGCCGCTTCTCGCCCCAGAGGAGTTGGCTGATATGGACGATGTCATAGCGGTCCGCTCCCGCGCACTTGCAGGCGTGCGCCATTTCCATCTCGCAGTTGGTGCCGTTGCCGGTCAGAATGATCGCTTTGACTTTATTTGCCATGGTGTTGTCCTGTCTAGAAATTGAGCGGCTTTTGCCACGCGTCTTTGAGTTTGCCGATTTTTTCCGAGACGATGCGCTTACCGGAGAGACCTGTAATCCTCAAAAAACCGTCTGAGGCCACCACGCCGATTTTCGAGATCACGTTGTTCTTCATGAGCTTTTCGAACGCCGGGGCGTTTTCCGGGGCGACGGTCGCGACAAAGCGGCTGGCGGTTTCCGAAAATAAGACATAGTCGTCGCGTTTTTTGCCGCGATAGGGAACTTTCTTCAAATCGACGGAAAGCCCCAAGTCTCCGGCGAAAGCCGTTTCGGCGAGGGCCACCCCCAACCCCCCGTCAGAGCAGTCATGGCAGGAGGCGACGAACCCCGCGCGGATCGCCCCGCTTAAGGCGCGATAGAGCCGAATCGCCGATCGGGCGTCGACTTTGGGAACATTATTGCCGATGGCCTTGTTTTGCGCAAACCATTCCGAGCCGCCCAGCTCGTCGCGGGTTTCCCCCAGAATATACACCAGATCCCCCGGCCGTTTGGCATCCATCGTCACCGCTTTGCGGACATCGGAAATCTTTCCGATCACGGAGAAGAGGAGCGTCGGGGGCACGGAAATCTTGGTCCGTCCGATCGCATAGTCGTTTTTCATGCTGTCTTTTCCGGAAATGCAAGGGACGCCGTAGGCGGTGGTGTAATCGTAAATCGCCATGTTGGCGCGCACCAGTTGCGCAAGCTTATAGGCGCCGTCCGGGGTTTTGTCGGATTGCACCGGATCGCACCAGCAGAAGTTGTCCAAACCCGCGAGATGATCGAGGTCCACGCCCACGGCGACGGCGTTCCGCACCGCCTCATCGATCGCGCAGGCGGTCATGTGGTAGGTGTCGATGTCGCTGTAGCGCGGGCAAATGCCGTGCGCCACGACCACGCCTTCCATCGAATCGAGCAAAGGCCGGACAATGCCCGCGTCCGAAGGGCCGTCGTTGTGCGCGCCGACCAGGGGTTTGACCGCAGACCCCCCCTGAACTTCGTGATCGTACTGTCGGACGACGGATTCCTTCGAGCAGATGTTCAAACGGGACAGCATCCGCAAGAGCGCCTTGTTCAAGTCGGCAGGCGCCGGGAAGTCGGGCTCCGGATGTTTTGGGGCCTTCCATGCGGCGGCCAGCTTCATTTGCGGTACGCCGTTGTGCAGAAAGTCCATGTCGAGATAGGCCACGGTTTTTTTATCGTAACGGACATGGAATTTCCCGGATTTCGTGAATCTGCCCAGCACCGTGGCTTCGACACCCATACGGCGGGCCAATTCCATAAACGGGCCGACCTTTTTGGGATCGACGGCAAGCGACATGCGTTCCTGCGCCTCGGAGACGAGAATCTCCCAGGGCTGCAACCCGGCGTATTTCAGGGGCGCGAGCGCCAGGTCGATTTCACAGCCGCCGGAATACGTCGCCATCTCACCGATGGATGAGGACAAACCGCCCGCGCCGTTGTCGGTGAGCGCGCGGTAGAGACCGCGGTCGCGCGCGACGAGCAGAAAGTCCGTCATTTTCTTTTGCGTGATCGGGTCGCCGATCTGGACGGCCGTCACCGGCGAGCCTTCGTGAAGTTCTTCGGAAGAAAACGTCGCGCCGTGGATGCCGTCCTTGCCGATGCGGCCTCCGGTCATGACGATGACATCACCGGGTTTGATGGTTTTGGTGTGCGTCGCTTTGCCCTTGATCTTTGCAGGCATGATGCCCGCGGTCCCGCAGTAGACGAGTGGTTTCCCGAGAAACCGTTCGTCGAAGACGATACTGCCGTTGACCGTCGGGATACCGCTTTTGTTGCCCCCGTGTTCCACGCCTTCGCGCACGCCTTCGTAAATGCGGCGTGGGTGCAGAATGCGCGGCGGCAACTTTTTTTTGTGGTAAGGCGACGCAAAGCAAAAGACATCCGTGTTGAAGATGAGTTTCGCGCCCAGGCCCGTGCCGAACGGGTCTCGATTGACGCCGACGATGCCGGTGAGCGCTCCGCCGTAAGGGTCGAGGGCCGAAGGCGAATTGTGTGTTTCGACTTTGAAAACCAGATTGTGGGCGTCGTTGAATTTGATGACGCCGGCGTTGTCGACGAACACGGACAGGCAGAAATCTCTGTCCCCTTTGGCTTTGCGGATTTTGGCCGTCGACCCTTTGATATAGGTTTTGAAGAGGGAATGGATGGTTTTTTTCGTCGATCCGTCCATATACTCGATCTTGCTGTTGAAGATTTTATGTTTGCAATGCTCCGACCACGTCTGCGCCAGACATTCAAGTTCCACGTCCGTCGTGTTTTCGTCCAAGCCCACTTTTTTACGGGCTTTCACCACCGCGGGATCGGCATAATAGGCCGAAATGGCGCGCATCTCTTCGAGATTGAGCGCCAAAAGTTTTTCCTGGCTGATGCTCAAAAGGGTTGCGTCGTCTTGCCGGGTGAGGTTGATGGCGGCCACCTGTGGTTCGTCTTTGCCGGTGACCTCTGGGACATAGGCGGGAAGACCGCTTTTGAAATCGAAATCCGAATAGGGGATGACCTGATGTCGCTCGATGAGGTCATTGGCCAAAAGGCCCGAAGCGATGCCCTCCGCGTCCTTTCTCGAGATGGCCCCTGAGATCAAATACTGCCGGGAGGTATACACGCTGATGGGACGCCGCCCCAAACGTTTCCCCAAAAGAAGAGCGATGGCTTCACGGGCCGTTTTGCCCACGTTGTCGGTCACGCCGGGACGGTAACCGACTTCGATGAGCCAGTCGAAACGCGCCGCCAAAGGCCGATCGATTCTATATTCCTGGATGATCGGGTCGGAAAGCGGGCCGGATGCGGCCTGGTTGAGCTCTTCAGCCGAAAGGTCTCCGTCGATGGTATACACTTCGATGGTATCGACGCCTGTCACTTGCAGCCCCAGATGATCGATGATGCGCTTTTTCGTTTTTTCACCCAGCGCGTCGCGAATCCCTTGCTTAAACCCGACTTCGATGCGATGTGCCATGAGATTTGCCTTGATAGATCCGATAATTTGATTGGTCTGCGTCTGAGCAGACACGGGGCTTATACCGAAAAGCCCGCAAGAAAGCAACGTACAAAAATGTTCCGACAAGCGGGGCCTCCATGGGGATGGCCGGAAAAGACGCTGAAAATGTCTAAACGTTGCAGCCCCTTAGCCTGGCAACGGATAGGATGCCCCAAAAGAGAGGTTAAAGGCGCAAGAGGTGAAGACCGATATAATGATACGTGAAATGACCAGGTGGATTTGCTATAATGACGCCGCCTCTTGACGACTTGCTCGGTGCTCTTGTGCTCCTGTGACAACCGGTCTTTCTTCTTCGTTCGGGTTTTAAAAAAACAGCGGAATCTTTTTGCAAAAAAATGGAATCCAACCGAGGGGGAACCTTCATCCAAAGGGGAGTGTCTATGAGAAAAAGAAGTCTCAAGCAAAAGATCATGTGGCCCGTTTTGGTCTTGATTTTTGTCATCATGGCCGTATCGACGGCTGTAACCTACATTCTTTCCTCTCGTGGCTTCGAGGAAGATGCCGTGAAATCCTTGGAGACCATCGCCCAGGACAAGGCGGAATTAATCGATCTCTGGATCGAAGACGCCATAGGGGCCATGGCCATGGCGGCCAGTCGGGCGGTGTTTGAGAATGTCCTGACCAGCGATACGGAGGAGAATCGGGCCAAAGCCAATGAAGCGCTTACCGAGCAAATCCGAATTTTCAAAGTTTTTTCGTATATGAATATCGTCAATGCCCAAGGTGAGGTGCGGGCGTCGACGGTCGAGGGAGCCGTTGGAAAAGTGCGCGTCGGGGACCGGGAGTATTTTAAAAAGGCCATGAAAGGCGAGCTCAACATCTCCGAGGTCTATCTGGCCAGAACGACCGGGAAACCGGCTTTTGCCATCGCCGCGCCCATCAAGCAAGGCGACCGGGTTATCGGGGTGATCGTCGGCGTGCCGGATTTGACGAAGTTCAGCGAAAAGTTCGTCGATCCGGTCAAAATCGGCCAAACCGGTTATCTTTATCTCTTTGATTCTTCAGGGGTCGTTTTTGCGCATCCCAACAAAAACGTCGTCATGAAGTTGAATCTCAAGGAAACGGATTGGGGGCGCGACGTCATCAAAAAAGGGAAGGGCGCCAATAATTATGTCTTTGAGGGGATCCATCGAATGGCTTACGCTGTTCCCTGTTCGAAAGC
>CAZPTW010000276.1:0-3688 GCA_964589235.1 uncultured Smithella sp.
GGTTTCGTGATCGGTCCCTGTACGGCCCCCGCTTTGGGCGTACTGCTTGGTTTCGTGGCGCTCAAGACCCATGTCGTGATGGGCATCGGTCTGCTTTTTGTGTTTGCCTTCGGTATGGGGACGCTGCTGATTCTGGCCGGAACGTTCGCGGGGGTCATTGCCGCGATGCCCCGATCCGGATCCTGGATGACGGTGATCAGTCGGATTTTCGGTGTGATATTGATTGGCGCGGCCGAATATTTTCTGTATACTGCCGGAACCCTGTCATTTTAAAAAAGGAGCTTCATGAAAAGATTATATTTCCTCCTGTTTGTGCTGCTGATGACGCTGGTCTTTAGCCGCTTGTCCGTCGGCCAATACATTCCCAACGCACCTTTTAAACCGCAGTATCCCAAGGCGCCTGATTTCACGCTGAAAGATATAGAAGGTAAAACATTCAAACTGAGCGCCGTCAAAGGCAAGCCGGTGCTGATATTCTTTGGAACGACGTGGTGTCCCGGATGTCGGTCGGAGATTCCGTATTACAAAAAGGTCCATGAAACGTATTCCCCGCGGGGCTTGGAAGTCCTCTATATCAATATCATGGAACCCGCATCGAAAGTGGTCCGTTTTGTCAAGGCCGCCGGCGTTTCCTACAGAACGCTTTTGGACGAGGACGGCAGGGTGGCCGAACGATACGGCGCCGTCGGTGTTCCGACGATCGTATTGGTCGACCGTGACGGCCAACTGGTGAAGATCGCGCACAGTTCCTCGGAAATGCCGTTGGACCAGGTTCTCGGCGCAAAAGAAAAGGCCTCCCCCCGATGACAGGCAAGGGGAAGACCCGTTGGCGACGTCTTTTTCATCGAGCGCTTTGTTGATCGATAAAAATCAGGAAGGATCCCATTGCCCCATGGCGGAAAAGTTGGGTAACCGGCTTAGAAATCATGCCAAGTCCGATACAGATCGTGTCCGTGGCGGCCTCTGCGTCGGGGAGGGCGGCGCTCGGGATTTGTTCTTTCTTTTCTGTTTTGGAAATGATCTTGCGGGATGTTCTCCTTGGGATGTTTGTTTTGCGCAAAAGGCCGGTCGACATGATCCAGATGGCAAAAGAGAATCGATTTCCATGAGAAGGCCGTGATGTTTTGCTGACGATCAAGGTTGATAATCTGGCTTTGGATTACGCCCCTCCTGAAACGGTGACGCAGGACAACCCCTTGCTGTTGATTCACGGCGCGGGCGGAACCAGCCGGTACTGGGAGAATTATCTTTCTTATTTCAGCCGTGAAGGCTGGGAGGTTTACGCGATCAACTTGCGCGGGCATTCTCCGTCGGATCGGGAAGCGGCGCTCGCGCAGGTGACTTTGGAAGATTACGTTGAAGATGTGGAAAAAGTGATCCGGAGGCGCCATTTGGAAAGATGCGCGCTCATCGGTCACAGCTTGGGGGGCCTGATCGCCCAAAAAACGGCGGAGGGGTTTCCGCTTCTCTCCGGTCTGGTCATGATCGGGACCGCGCCGCCGATGGGCGTTGCGATGGAGCTTCACCACGATGTTCCTTATGCCGGGACGGTTCTTAAAACCATGTGGGGGCTGATGAACATGAAACCGGTGAAGCCGACTTTCATGATGGCGGAAAAAACCATCCTCAATAATGTTCGACCGGAGGACAGGAAAAAAGTTTTTGACATGTTCGTGGCGGAGTCCTTGGTGGCAGGTTACCAAGTCGCGCAGGGGTTTCCGGTGGTTCCATCGCGAATCAAGTGTCCACGGTTGGTGATCGGCTGCGGAATGGACATGATTGCGCCGCCTTACATCCAAAAGAGCGTGGCCGATTTTCTGGATGCCGATTACTTCTTCTACGAGCAGTACGCCCATCTGCCCATGCTGGAGCCCGGATGGGAGGGATTGGCGGCGGATATCGCCGGATGGCTCCGGGAAAAGACAAGGCCGCCGAGGCATTGACCGTGAGGTTTCGACATATCAAAGAGGCCGGTTGCAGGATGCGGCGGGGGAAGGTACGGATAAACGGGAAGGACAATTGTTTAGACAAAGGGTGAAAGATGAAATATCAAAATGACATTTTCATTTACGAGTGGACCAATTATTTCGACAACAACTGTAACAGCTACTTTATCGGGGGCGGGGTGGGGGCCTTGATCGATCCGGGGCTCACAAAGTATCTGCCGGATTTGCTCAAGCAGATGGCCAACGACGGCATCAAGAAAAAAGACATCAAGTACGTGATCAACACGCATTCGCACCCAGATCATTTTCAGGGGTCGGAACTGTTCGATCAAGAAACGGTGAAAATCGCCCTGCATCGCAAAGAGCTGGATTTCTTGAAAGGCGTCGGCGGAGAACTCTACGGACTTTTCGGGATCTCTGCCCCCCAGATGCAAATCAACATGCCTCTGGAGGACGGGCGGCTGGAACTGGGTGACCAGACATTCAGGGTCATTTGCGTTCCAGGGCATACACCGGGTTCGATCGCGCTTTACTGGCCGGCGCACAAAGCCCTCTTTTGCGGGGATGTCGTTTTTCAGCAAAACGTCGGCCGGACGGATTTCCCAGGCGGAAACGGCACGCAACTGAAAAAGAGCATCGTGACACTGTCCGATCTGGACGCGGAAGTGCTGCTGCCCGGGCACATGGGCATCATTGAAGGGCACGACACGATTCAGGATAATTTCAACATCATCATTCAAAACATTTTCCCCTATATTTAGGGAATCCATGTACGGTGGGGAGGTGCATCTCTGCATGGCCAACGAAGGAAACAAAGTGATCTACTCCATGATCGGAGTCGGTAAGGTTTACGACAAAAAGCCCGTTCTCAAAGACATCTACCTGTCCTATTTCTACGGGGCGAAAATCGGCGTGATCGGCCTCAACGGGTCGGGCAAAAGCTCCCTTTTGAAAATTATGGCCGGCGTCGATCAGGAATTTTTGGGCAAGACCATTCTTTCTCAAGGCTATACGGTCGGGTATCTGGAACAGGAGCCCAGGCTCGATGAATCCAAAACCGTCCGGCAGATTGTGGAAGAAGGGGTCCAGGCGACGATGGATGTGATCCGCGAGTTCAATGCCATCAACGAAAAATTCGCCGAGGACCTCTCGGAAGAAGAGATGTCCAAACTATGCGACCGGCAAGCCGCGTTGCAGGAAAAAATGGATGCGCTCGACGCTTGGGACATCGACTCACGTCTGGAAATGGCCATGGACGCGCTGCGTTGCCCGCCCGGCGACACGCCTGTCAAAGTGCTCTCCGGCGGCGAAAGACGCCGCGTCGCGCTTTGCCGCCTGCTTTTGCAGAAGCCCGATATTTTGCTTTTGGACGAGCCCACCAATCACTTGGATGCGGAATCCGTGGCCTGGCTGGAACACCACCTGCAAAGATACGAAGGAACGGTCATCGCCGTGACGCATGACCGTTATTTTCTCGACAATGTCGCCGGCTGGATTCTGGAGCTAGACCGCGGCCAGGGAATTCCCTGGCAGGGTAACTACTCGTCGTGGCTGGAGCAAAAACAAAACCGGTTGAAGAATGAGGAAAAGGCCGAAAGCGACCGCGTGAAAACGCTCGAGCGCGAATTGGAGTGGATCCGCATGTCGCCCAAAGGACGGCACGCCAAATCCAAGGCACGCATCAAAGCGTACGAGGAGCTTCTGGGCAAGAATCTGGAACGCGAGTCCGGCACCCGGGAAAT
>CAZPTW010000276.1:3698-4961 GCA_964589235.1 uncultured Smithella sp.
CTTTATCGCGCCGGGACCGAGGCTGGGTGATCTCGTCATTGAAGCCGTGGACGTCTCGAAAGGGTATGGCGACAAGCTTTTGGTGGAAGGCATGAATTTCAAATTGCCCCCCGGCGGTATTGTCGGCGTCATCGGGCCCAACGGCGCGGGTAAAACCACTTTGTTCCGGATGATTACAGGCCAAGAGACCCCCGACGCGGGGACGATCCGTGTCGGCGAAACCGTGAAACTGGCATACGTAGATCAGAGCCGTGACGCGCTGAATCCCGATAAAAACATCTGGGAGATGATTTCTGACGGTCAAGACATCATCCCTATCGGCAGCCGACAGATCAATTCCCGCGCCTATGTGTCGCGCTTCAATTTCTCCGGGACCGATCAACAAAAGAAGGTCGGAACCCTGTCCGGCGGCGAGCGAAACCGCGTTCACCTGGCGCGGATGCTCAAAGAAGGCGGCAATGTTCTGCTGTTGGACGAACCGACCAACGACTTGGACGTCAATACGCTGCGCGCGCTGGAAGACGCCCTGGAGAGTTTCGCCGGCTGCGTGGTCGTTATCAGCCACGACCGCTGGTTTTTAGACCGCATCTGTACGCACATTCTGGCCTTTGAAGGGGACAGCAAGGTTGTCTTCTTCGACGGCAATTATTCCGAATACGAGGAGGACCGCAAAAGACGATTGGGCGCCGCCGCAAGCCAGCCGCATCGCATCAAGTACCGGCAATTGACCCGGAGATAGACCGTTTGAAAGTCGAGAACCACGCCTCGAGCGGAAATCGACAGGGTGTTTTTCGCGGGGAGCTTGAGACGCCCCGATATGTTGCGGGGAGGAAATGTAACGTTGAAAGCGCGTCGTGAGCGCGGACCCGGCCGGATTTCAGGGGTGGATGGAACGAGCCGACAAACGGGTAAAGACGTGGACGGTTTTTTAGATCCAGTCAAGAGGGCTTTTATTCCGACCGGGAATAAAAGCCCTCTTGATTTTGTGTCAGGTTGGATCGGGTCGGTCGATCAACCCCAAGGCTTTTCCGCCGCCGCATTTTGTCCGGCGATGCGGCCGAAAATCAGACAATCCAGTGTGGCGCAACTGCCCAGGCGCACCGCGCCGTGCACGCCGCCTGCGAATTCGCCTGCCGCGTAGAGGCCCGGGATCGGCTTGTCAGTCATGAGATCCATCGCCTGGGCCTTGGTGTTGATGTTGACGCCGCCCATGCAGTGGTGGATCTTGGGGGTCAGCCTTAAAGCATACCAGGGGCCGGGGCC
>CAZPTW010000277.1:0-4944 GCA_964589235.1 uncultured Smithella sp.
ACTTGAAAAATCCCATAAGTTTTCTGGTTGAATCAGTCCATCCAAGACACAAATTCTTCAAGCGACGCTCTTTCCCGCTCGAAATGATTAATCGGAACTGACATGTCGGGGTACCCTAGTGCAATGCCGACGACAATCTTCCGGTCGTCCGGAATTGCCGCGATTTTCCGGATCTCTTCTGGGTAACGCGCGGCGGCGGCCAGCATACAAGTCCCCAGACCTCTGTCGTAAGCAGCCAGACAAATCGTTTGGGAAATGACGCCCGCGTCGAACATTTGGTATTCCACCAGGTTGTCACGAGAGATGCACACCAAAATCAGACATGGCGCGTCAAAGACAGATACCATACTGACATAATATTGATCGCGCCCGGCTTTGTCGTCTCGCTGAATACCCTGAGCGCCAAGCACGACCTTTCCCAGTTTACCGTAACGGGCTTTCATGGCATCCGGCCAGTTGGTGAGCATCGGAACATCTGAGGCGATGGCCGCCCCCTTAAGCGTTTGATCCACATTCATGGCCTTGAACCGGGTGAGCGTTTCGCCGGTCAGCACATAAAGCGACCACGGCTGCGTGTTGCCCCATGACGGCGACCACCGCGCCGCTTCCAAAATGTCCATCACGACGGCTTTTGGGACCTCCTGCGACGTAAATTTGCGGATACTCCTTCGTCCCTTGATCGCGGCTTCTAGTTCCATCCCAAGCTCCTTTCCGAAAACTCGATGGTTATCTCTTTTCTGGAATCGACACCTTCTTGATCAGCCAGGCCATATTTTGTCCCAGCGTCTGCATGGTTTTCAATCCCTCCTCATCCCGCAGCACATCCCCTGCATTCATGCCCATCCCCAAGCTCCAGTAAGACGCCCCCGGCATGACCATCTGCATGTAATGTAAAAATAAATGTATCGCGTTCAAGGCCGGTATGGCTCCTGCGCGCCGTACCGCTACCACACCGGCACCGACTTTGCGCTTCAGCATGAAATGATTGGCCACCCCGACCATTCCGCAACGTTCGATAAAGGCTCTCATATTGGCGGTCACATCCGAGAAATAGGTCGGCGATCCGAGTAAGAGTCCGTCAGCCAAAAGCGCTTTGTCGATGATGTCGTTGAGCATGTCCGACGTCACGGCACAGTGCCGGTCGAGATTTTCAAAACACCGATAACAGGCGCGGCAACCGTAAAGGGTCTTCCCACCTAGCTGAATCATCTCCGTTTCGATACCGTTTTTCTTCAACTCGTCGAGAACCGCGTTCAGCAGGATGGCGGTATTGCCATCCCGACGGGCGCTGGCATTCAATGCAAGAACTTTCATGGTCTAGATTCCCTTTCGTCGATCATGCCTTTTCCCAAAGTGATGGTCTTGGGATCACCGATTCTTGAAAGATCAATTCATCCGCATGCCGCCGCAGACATTAATGGCCTGACAGGTGATGTTCTTGGCCAAGTCCGAACAGAGAAATAACGCCATATAACCGATATCCCAAACGGTTTGGAATCGTCGCAGGGGGATGGATCTTCTGAGGCTTTCCTGCATCATTTCCTCCGACTTCCCGGAGTATTTAGACATCTGCTGAACCAAATTCCCCCCTTGTTTCTCCCCGATCTTCGTGAGAATCAAGCCGGGGCAAATGCCGTTGACATTGATGTTATGCCTGGCCGCGGCCAACCCGATCCCTTGCGTCAACCCCAGCGCGCCAAACTTCGAGGAAGAATAATGCGTGTAAAAGTCACTGCCCTGTCTCGATGATGCAGAGAGAATATTGACGATTTTGCCCTCTTTTCTCGGAATCATGTGTTCCAGAACCGCTTGGCAGCAATTGTTCATGCCGATTAAATTCACCTCCAGCATCTTGCGGAACTCGTCATCGGTCGATTCCATGTATGGTTTGCTGTAGGCAATGCCGGCGCAGTTGATCAAATGATCGATCTTTCCGCTCTCTTCAACAACCTGACGCGTCCGCGCATAGATATCATCTTTTTTTGTCACGTCCAGACGAACCGCCACCGCCTGGTAGCCGTCGCGTTGAAGTTCCTGAGCTTTCGCCGCCGCATCGTGGATTTCCAGATCCGCCACGTAGACTTTCGCGCCGGCTTTCGCAAACACATCCGCGATACCTCCGCCGATGCCGCCGCCCGCCCCGGTCACGAGCGTCACTTTTCCCGTCATGTCCATAGAAATCATGTCAAAGAATTCTCCCGTTGGTTATTTGATGAGGATCTTATCTCTTTCTGCTGTATTTCCCCATGAGTTTCGCCTCCGCAAGGATATGGCCTTTCATCGCCGCCATCACTTGCGCTTTGGTCGCTCCCGGTTTGATATCGAGAACCGTATCCAATGCGTAAAGCTTGAAATAATATCTGTGCGTGCCACTGGGAGGGCATGGTCCACCGTAACCGATCTTGGGCCAATCGTTGCTGCCCTGCCGCATACCGTTTGGAAACTCTTTTTCTTGTTTTACATTTTCGTCCAGTTTCGTCACACCGGCCGGTATGTTATAGACCACCCAGTGCACCCATGTCCCAGACGGCGCATCGGGGTCGTCACTGATCAGGACGTACGTCCTCGTTCCCGCCGGGATATCGCTCCATTCCAAAGGCGGCGATATATCCTGACCATCACACGTGTATTTCAACGGTATCATGTCTCCTTCCTGAAAGGCAGAACTGATTATTTTCATTTTTTTACCTCCCTGCGCAAAAAGGTCATGATCGCCTCCAACCAATAAAAAGGCCCATGAGAAAATAAAAATCCGCAAGATCTTGCTTTTCATCATCGTCCCTCCCTCTCGATGGGTCGTCGCCCGCCATAATGAATGGTCGCATTTTATCACATTTCAAGTCCAAATCTTCTTAATTTTTGACTGCGCCGAAACACCTCCTCCGGCTTTCAACGAAATGGCCGTCCTCTTCGAACGGAAAACGAGTCGCCCATCGATCAGGTGAAGGCAGCCCCGTCACACAGGAAGAGCCGTCCTTTCATTGACAATTGTTTCTCTTTTTGCCTATAATTTCCTCGAAAGAGACATGATCTTGAGGAGAAAGCGATGAAGTCCTTTGCCATTTTTCTTTTGTGTCTTTGGGGGATTGTTGGAATGAGCTGGGGCGCTTCCGCGTCCAACTCCACCAGCCCGGCTTCGGACAAAAATTTTTCGGAGGCGGCCAAAGAGGTGAAAACCGAGGCGGTCAAAATCTATCAGGAAAGCAAAGAAGCCGTCATCCGAGACTTCCATGCCTTGAAGGAAGAGATTCCACGCGGCCTCAAGGAGGCGAAAGAAGCGGCGGCTCAACAATCCAAAGACGCCCTGAACAGCGCTTCAAAAGAACTTCAGGACATCCATCACAACATCGTCCACCCGAAACCTGTGCCGAAAAAAGAAGCCCCATGAAGGAGGTTTTGCATTGAAAAAAGTATTCCTGGGCCCGATGACCGCAGGCCTTGCCGCCTTGTTGATCTTCCCTTGTGCCCCACCGATCTATGCCCAACCCAAAGCGTCGCAGACGCCGGGACAAATGATTCTCGAAGCCACCAGAATTTCGGAGCCTCTTTCTTTCTGTAACGAACCCGTCCCACTGTCCGACCCAGATATCCGCGAAAGGTTGGAGCGCGAATTGTTGGTCTCTCTGGATAACAGCGACGACATCATTTTGTGGATCAAACGCGCCAACCGCTATTTTTCTTATATCGAAAAGGCGCTCAAAGAGCAGTCTATGCCGGACGATTTGAAATATATCACCATTGCGGAGAGTTCGCTGCGGCCTTTGGTTTTTTCCAACAAAGGGGCCGTGGGGTACTGGCAATTCATCGAGTCCACCGGAACGAAATATGGACTCCAAATCACCAATGATATCGATGAAAGGAGAAATTTTTACAAAGCGACACAAGCCGCGCTGAAGTACTTGAAGGATCTGTACGCCATCTTCAATTCCTGGACGCTTGCCGCCGCCGCGTACAACATGGGCGAAGACGGTCTGAAATCCGAAATTTTCGTGCAGAAAGTCAATGACTATTACAAACTTTATTTAAACCAGGAAACGCAGAGGTATATCTTCCGAATTCTTGCCGCAAAAATCATCATGTCCAATCCGGCGAAATTCGGCTACGTTCTGGGGAAGGAAGATTTATACTGGCCCCGTCCCGTCGATGTTGTGGAAATCACGGCAAGCCAACCCATTCCTCTTCACCTCATTGCTTCCGCAGCCCAAACCTATCACAAAGTCATCAAGGATTTAAATCCGCAAATCAAACTCTACCATCTTCCGGCAGGGACTCACCAATTATACATTCCCAAAGGGAGCGCCGACGGTTTTCCAAGTCGTTACGAGAAATTGATTAAAGAATGGAACAGTCAAAAAAATGAATATCTCTATATCGTCAGAAAGGGAGATACTTTAACGGGAATCGCCGCTCGTTTCAACGTGCCCCTGAAGGCGCTCATGATCTGGAATAGAATGTCAAACGGCAAGAAACTGACGCCCGGAGCCAAAATCTATATTTTCACCGAACATTATAAAACCATAAAAAAATCTCTCGGACCTGATCCCCCCCGCAGAAAAGAGACTGATCAAAAGGACAACCCCGACGACACGGACGATCTCAATGAACCATCAGAGTAAAGGATCGACGCCGCCCGACTCCACCAGCAAGACTGATTCTTTCAAGCAGGCGGCCAAACACGGGATGACGGATCTTTGTATTCCGAGCTTGTCGAACTGATCTTCTACAGTTGCTAAAAAATAGTTTTGCTATTTTAGATACATGAGTGCCTCGGGGAAGTTCTTGGCACCACAGATTGCTCTTCGACAACATGGATGGAGTCATGCCACTTCCCGGATGGTCGGTGGGATGGCGACACCAACCGCCTGGAAAACCTTGCCGCAGGTTCCGAAACATTCTTCAAATACTCCGCCAACTCTAGCAAACTCAACTTGTTTCTGATAAGCT
>CAZPTW010000278.1:0-4895 GCA_964589235.1 uncultured Smithella sp.
CCCACGCCGATCAAGGCGGATTGCAAGGCGGGCTTTGTCGGCCTGGCATCGCAGAGCGGGAGTTTCATCACGCAGATGTTCAACTACCTCCACCGCCATGGGATGGGGTTTAGCACGGCGTTGAGTGTGGGAAACGAAGCCAACATCGATATCGTGGATTGTTTGGAGTATCTGGGGGTCTGCCCCCATACGAAGGTCATCACGCTCTATATCGAAGGCATCAACCGCGGGGACAAATTCGTCAAGATCGCCAAGTCCATCACGCCGCACAAACCCATAGTCGCCCTTTACGTGGGCGGCTCGGAAGCGGGAAAACAGGCGGGGCTCTCACACACCGGGTCTCTTTCCGGCCCCAACGAAATTTACGACGGAATCTTCAAACAGTGCGGCATTATCCGCGCCCAGACCCTCACGGAGCTTTTCGACTACGCCCTCGCCCTGGGTACCCTGCCCCGGCCGGGGGGCAACCGGATCGTCATTCAGACCCATTCGGGAGGTCCCGGCGCCACGGCGGCCGATGCCTGCGGGCGTTCGGGACTTACGCTTCCGCGCCTTTCGCCCGAAACCGTGGAGAAGCTCAAACCGATGATTCCCAAGACCGCCAGCACGGCCAACCCGGTGGATATGACCTTCAGCAAAAATCCTTCGGAGGATTATTTCAATATTCCGGATGTTTTGCTTCAGGATGAGCAGGTGGATATGCTCTTGGCCTATTTTATTTCGCCGGGGCTTTTTATCGAGCGGATGCTCGGGGAAATGGGGGTTCCGGAAGACGCGACCGCGCAAGAGGCGGACAAACTCCTCCAGACTTATGCGGATCAATTCTTCAGCCTGACCCGGAGGCATCCAAATAAACCCATTGTCGGGTTTACCTACCGCAGTCTTCAGGAAAAAATGGTCCGATCGCTCTTGGATCGGGGTATCCCGATCTATCAGGATCCGGAGCGGGCCGCGCGCTCCCTGGCCGCCGTGCGGGAATATTACAAAAGACGCCAAGGAATCAAAGAAGACGCCGCCTGACAACGGCTGACGGTGACGGCTGGCTTGCGACACACAAATAAAATCAAGGAGAGGTCAGCATGAAAGAGAAACCCGCTTATGAAAACTATCCGATCAGTGAAGAGGAAATGGGCAGACGTTACAAAAACTGGATGAAGGTCCTGGCCCAATATGTCGTTATGGCATACGACACCGGCAAGGAGGTGGGCGGCGAAGCGTACGTCAAAAAAATGAAAGAAAAATTTTACGCCATGGGACAAAAAAGCGCCGGAATGTGGATGCAACGGTCCGGTTCCCGACCGGAAGATATGGCCGATTGCCGGGGCATTCCCAAACTCCAGGACTGTATGGACGACACCTTTGCCAATTTCTGGCGCGGCTATATCGAAGCCACACCGGAAGCGTTTGAAAAAGAAGTGTACACCTGTCCTATCGCAGGCATCTGGTCCCAACAGCCCGAGCTTTGCGAAATTCTGCTTAACGCCTCCATGTGCGGCATGATGGAAAGCCTGAACCCGAAATTCCAGCCGAAAGGCTTCAGCAAACTGCTGGTGAAAGGGGATTCGACCTGCCGCTTCCGCGTGGAAAAGGAGAAATAGGCCATGACAAAGGAACAGAATCAGGAATCATGGCTCGACGAGCTGGAAAAGAAAGCAGGCGATTATGAAGAGCTGTTTGTCAGCTGCTCACAGGGGACCCTGCTGGCGCTGCAGGAACATTTCAACCTGGGCAACGCGGAGGTGCTGAAGGCGGCCACCGCCATGCCGGGCATGGCGCTGCGCGGCGACACCTGCGGCGCGGTTGTCGCCGGCATCATGGCGCTGGGACTGGCCTTCGGCAGGGAGAAAGCCGACGATATGGCCGCGGTCACACGGACAACGTCCGCGGCCCGCAAGTTGTGCAAAAGGTTCGAAGCGGAATTCGGCGGATGCAACTGTCGCGACGTGCAGCATGGCATCTTCGGGCGCAGCTTCAATCTCACCGATCCCCAGGAAAGTATGGAATTCGTCAAAGCCAACGCCATCAAAAAATGCCGCCGTCCCGCGGAAAGAGCCGCCAGGATCGCGGCGGAATTGATTCTGGAGGGGAGAGCCAGGCAGCCCCTTACCGTTGTATAAGGCCGGAGGAAAATGTTATGATCAAGGTCACAGAGGAAATCAAGGACAGTTTGAAAGCGACGAAAGTCGCGTATCTTTCGACCGCGTCCAGAGACGCAATCCCCAATGTCGTCCCCATCGGCGCGGTCAAGTTTCTGGATGACGAAACGCTGCTCATTTCGGATCAGTACTTCAACAAGACGCTGAAAAACCTTCAGGAGAACCCGAAAATAGCTTTGGCCTGGTGGGGGGAAAAAGGCGGCTTTCAGATCAAAGCGGATATCACCATCCATACCGAAGGAGAAATCTTCGATGAAGATGTCGAATGGATCCGAACGGTCCGACCTACGCTTCAACCGAAATCGGCCATCGTGGCCAAAATAACCGGCGTGTATGTCGTCAAAGGCGGCGTTGACGCCGGGAGACAGATTCTCTAGGAAACTGCGGCTGGAAGTCTTTTCAGCGAATTCCTAATTTTCCGGAACAGACCTTCCAGCCTTGCGGCCAACCGGCTCGAGAAACAGACCGTTTCTTTTTTAAGCTGAGACGGCAGGAGACTATGATGAATGCCATCATGTGATTTTGTAAAGCGAGTACTTTTCTGTGGAGGATAATCAAACGGCCTGAGCATACCCGACCAGTAACACACTCACCATCAGCAGAAGCCCTCCGACGACGTCTCAATTTTTTACTTCTGCCGGATACTTTTTTTTTACACGAAATCACCTTCTATTTTTTTAATTCGCCGGTTCAGCATTGAGACGGGATTATTCGAACAGGATATGCCACAGGCAGCCCTCCCGCAGAAGGCCACCGTTGAAAATAAAACATAGATTGAATATGAGGGTTTATCTTGCCGGCTCAGATTACCATGATTCAGAACAATAGTACGCATCCCGGC
The DNA here is from genome assembly GCA_964589235.1 of uncultured Smithella sp. Lineage (GTDB taxonomy): Bacteria > Desulfobacterota > Syntrophia > Syntrophales > Smithellaceae > UBA8904. Next base: position 2,998 of record CAZPTW010000278.1, read on the forward strand.
TTGTCTGCACATGCGCGCGGAATTTGCACAGAGACTTTGCCTAGAAACGGTAACTGATGCTCACGACGGCCATGTGATTTGATGATGTGCCCAGATCTCCGGTCATTATTGAATAGTTATAGGAAACGCTGGCCAGAACGGATCGATAAAGCTCAACGCCAGTCGTCAAACCGATGGTGTGGCGGCCGATTTGATCTTTGTAGACTTCAGTTGAAAACGTTGAAGAATAGCCGTGTTGTTTTCCACTACCCTTGCCTGACGGAGTTGTGCTGGTCGTGGTAGTGGTTGAAAAAGTTCGAAAGGAATCTCCTCTGGAAAATTCATAACCGATTTCCGTGAAAAAAATGTGTGTCCAGTTGACACCCGCTACGGCTCCCAGCGCATGCTCAGTGAAGGAATATACATCCATTTGCGCCCGACTGCTGGTAAAGGAGTAGTATTCACTCAGGTAAAAATATTTGCCCAGCGGCTGCCTCAAATGAATTTTTGCGCCGAACGCCAGGGCGGACTGATCCTTATCCGATACGACTTTACCCTGAAGAAAGGGAGAAAGATTAATGCTCCATGACCGATAGGGAAAGTAAATCACTCCCGGTGCAATAGTTATAAAAGCATTGCTCAGACTGCTGTTTCTCAGAAAGGCATTTCCTTCCAGTGCGGCTGCAAATGTCCAGTCAAACCTCGTTTCTCCGGTAGCTTCACGAATGTATTGCAGGTAGGCGCCTAATGATGTATCGCTGACCGCGTTGTCAATGGTTCTGTTGACGTTGGAGTCGTAACCGGCTTTTACGCCGGTCTCCCATGCCGCCTGGACTGGCAGCGTCATAAAAAGAATCAACCCGGTTATTATGTAGAAAATTTGAAATTTACGTGTCATTTTGATCCTCCATCGTGGCTTTTGATCTGCCGTTTTTGGGAGCGGACATTGCATTTTGATTCAATGATGCGTGCCAAAAACCAAGCGCGGCGCAGCCGCCCCAAAGGGGTGGGGTCCGCTCGAACGGCCTTGATTATCGGAGCGCGAGCGGAGCCTGAAAGGATGAGCGAGCGGAGACTCGACAGCAACGATAAGCGGACGAGCATCGCGAGGGCTCGTGCGAGCGAGCAATCCGCTTATCTGTAATAATAAGTGGTTCAGACCAAAATTACCGTCTTCCTCTTCCCATCTCTCCGAAGCCTCCTCCTCTCTTCTGAGGCGACCCGAATCCGCTGCCCCGTGTAACTGCGCGGCCTCCCTTCCATAGGGGATAACCGTCATCCTCCCGGAAGACATAAACCTTTCCCGTGGAAAGAACCTCCATTTCCTGTCCGATGATATAAAGCTTTCCATCCCTGCCCATTGATTTGGACCCGCGGACTTTTACTTCCGTGCCAACGGAAACCTTTACATCCAGATCGTTCCAGAACCACGAAGGCGCTGCGATAACGGTATAATGGTCTCTTCCCGTATTGAGGAGAAATTGAACAGGACCGTTTGCCGGCTTGAATAATTCAGAGACCCTGCCCTGAACAATTCCCACGGTGTTTGCGTCAAACCCGTCCGGATAATGAATGCCGCTTTCGGACAGAACGAGGTTTTTATCCTGGGCCGATAAATATGCAGGCGATAAAAGCATTAAGCTTCCTAACAGGCAAAGCAGCAGAAAAGTTCCGACTTTTCCGCTGCTTTGCGCCGTTTCGCGGATACTATCGGTTTGCCGGTGCGCCGTATCCGGTCCCGTCTTTCGGTCCAAGGTTCTGATTACCCGTGCCATCTCCCGGGCCATACGTATTGCCTTTCTTCTGAGCATCTCCCGTGCCTTTCTGCGCCGCATCAATACAGGACCCATCCCTTAAACGCTGTTGATCACGAATCTGCAGGTTGGCCTGGGTTCCGATCTGCTGCGTCTGTCCTTTCA
>CAZPTW010000279.1:0-4878 GCA_964589235.1 uncultured Smithella sp.
TGCAGCCGACGATCTCCCCTCTGTCGCCCGGGCGAAATGGACCGCCAAAGGAATATGTCTTCGCCTCGGTGAAAATTTGCTCGATCGCCTCGCAACGCTTGAGAAGGAGAACCGTCATCTGAGGTCGCTTGCCATCACCGACGAATTGACCGGTTTGTACAATAAGCGTTTCTTCAACAGCCAATTAAAAATCGAAATGTCCAGGGCTCGGCGAACCGGCGAGCCTTTCTGCCTGGTTTTCATCGATTTGGATCATTTCAAACTGGTCAATGATACCCTCGGACATGACCAGGGAGACAACTTCTTAGTCGATATCGCCAAAAAAATCGCAGGCAGCGTTCGTCCGACCGATTTTGCTTGCCGATTCGGCGGCGATGAATTCGCCGTTCTTCTCCCGGCCACAACGCTGCGTGACGGCGTGGCGATTGCCAACCGCTGGCATCAATTGATCGCTCAGGCGGCTTCCGCAATTTCCGTTCCCGTGTCCTGCTCCATCGGACTTGATGAATTCGACCCCCTCAGTCAACAGGGCCCGAATGATTTTCTGAGGCGGGTGGATCAGTACTTGTACGAGGCCAAACGAACCGGCCGAAACAAAATCGCCCATCCGGCCGTCGAAATTCACGAATCAAAACCAGTCACTTGGGCTGAAAAGGAAATTTTATTTCATATTTTTCAGCCTTCCGCTAAAAAGAAAAAAATATCCCAAAAGACCGGAGCAAAAACGTGAAAAAGAAATCCAAACCGCTTATCCTTTCTTTGACCAGTGGAAAAGGCGGCGTCGGCAAAACCTTTGTGGCCATCAACCTGGCGGCCTCTCTCTCCAAAATCGGCAAACGAGTCCTGGTGGTAGACTGCGATTTAGGGCTGGCCAACATCGACGTCATGCTCGGCGTGAACCCCGACTACACCCTCAAAGATGTCGTCTTCAACGGTAGGCATTTGCGCGATATCATCATGCCGACCAAAGGCGGTTTCGATCTTGTTCCGGCGAGCTCCGGCATCCGGGAGATGGCTCAGCTCTTGTTTGAAAAGATCCAAACCATCAAAGCCATGTTGCTGGAAATTGAAGACTATGACATCATTTTGCTCGATACGGGGGCAGGCATTTCGGAGGTCGTGTTGCAATTCAATTTGCTGGCCGCGTGGAATATCATCGTCATCAACCGCGAACTCACCAGCCTCACCGACGCCTACGCAATGGTCAAGGTCATGTATCAGGTTTTCGGCAGGCAGTCTTTCGGGATCATCACCAACAATGTCGCCGACGTAAAAGAAGGGGAGTCCATTTTCAAAAACATCGATACGATCAGCCGCCGCTTTCTGGGGTTTTCTCTTTCCTGGTTAGGGTGCATCCGGCATGACGACGCCGTCCCGAAAGCGATTTTGAAACAGGAAATACCCGTGCTGAAACATCCGCGTGGCCGCGTCACGGCGGATTTCAACACGTTGGTCAGCGCCATGAAGCACCCGTAAAACGCCTCTTTGAACCATCAGGGAAGAAAGCCACCTGCGGCGATATGAACAGCTAACCTCCGGCCCCGTCGGCGCAATTTTCTCTTCCGTTCGTTTCTTGCAAATCTCCAATAATGCCCCAGATCTTAGCTGACAGATCCTTGATACGGAAGGGCTTTTGAATAAAGCCGTCGCACCCCCGGAAAAGAATATCTTTGGCTTCACTTTCGATACTGTATCCAGAAATCAAGAGAACCCGAACTTTCGGATTGATGCTTTTCAGCCGGTCATAAACACTCCCGCCGCTGATGCCGGGCATGATCATATCCAGCATCACCAAGTCGATTTCTTTTTGATGCTTGGGATAAAGGTACAGGGCTTCCGCTCCCGACTTGGCCACAATAACCCGATATCCCAAGGACTCGATCATCGGCTTGGCGATTTCCAAAATGTCTTCTTCATCGTCCACCAAGAGGATCGTCCCTTGTCCCATGACGATGGATTCCGTTTCCATCGGCACACTCTCTTCAACGACATTTTCCGAGGCGGGGATAAAGACGTGAAAGGTCGTTCCCGTGGAAACGGCGGACTCAACCTCGATAAACCCCTGGTGACTTTTGACGATTCCATAAACCGACGCCAATCCCAAGCCGGTTCCTCTTCCCATTTCTTTTGTCGTAAAAAACGGCTCAAAGATGTGCTCCAATGTCCACTCATCCATCCCAATTCCCGTGTCTTTGATCGACATCATCACATAACGGCCAGGGCGGGGTTTATAAAGTTGAGACTTGATCCGAAAATGATCCACATTGGCCGTGGTGACGGTGATATCTCCACCGCCGGGCATGGCATCGGAGGCGTTGAGAAACAAATTCATGAGAATTTGAACGATTTGACTCGGTTCCGCCTCAATTGCCGCCAAATCGGCCGCCAAATTCACATAAAACCGCACTTCTTTCTTCATTCGGCGGAATGTCTTGATGGTATCCTCGATGATCTTGTTCAAATCGATCGGTTTGACTTCGTATTTCCCTTTTCTGGCATAGCCCAAAAGCTGCGCGGTCAATTTGGACCCGTTTTCGATGTACGACTCAATTTTTTCCAGTCTGGTCCGCTGGGAATCCGACCGTTTGCTGGTCATCAACAAAAGCGAGATCTGCCCTTGAATGGCCATTAAAAGATTATTGAAGTCATGGGCGATCCCACCGGCGAGGGTGCCGATGGCTTCCATTTTCTGAGCCTGCTGGAGCTGGCTTTCGAGGATTCTCTTTTCCTCTTCGGCGCGCCGCCTCTGGGTGATGTCCCGGATAATACCGTAGATTTCAAGGGAAGCGTCCTGTTTCTCTTCCGAAGTGTTTTCCGACATCATCACGGCTTTCATTTCCATGAGCGGATGCAATCCAGAACATTCTGTTTGGCTTTCGTCGCATCCGGCACATTTCAGGCGCCATTCGATCACATCGCTTGCCAAAGACGCTCCCGATCGAATTTTTTCCAAATAGCCTTGAACGACCTGCCGATCTCGGTGATGGACGATATTGAGAAAAGGACTTCCGAGCAAACGATCGCCACAGTCGGGCAAATAATCGTCGATTCGGTCTGAAATAAAAACGAGTACATCATTCTCCCCTAAGGTGAAGATGATATCCGGGGAATTGTTCACGAGATATTGATAGCGCGCTTCAGTGGTCTGAAGTTTTTGGGAGATTTGATTTTTTTCAATGGACAGGGACCGGTGGTTGAGGGCGTTGTTGAGCCGTTTGATCAGTTCGTCAAAATCAAAAGGCTTGCTGAGATAGTCGTAGGCCCCTTTGCGCAGCGCCGCGATAGCCGAATCAATGGAGGCCTGTCCCGTCATGATGATGACGGTGATATCCGGGTGACGCTCCCTCATCACCGACAGCGCCTCAAAGCCGTCCATCACCGGCATCATGACATCCATGAGCACAAGATCGCATGGGCAGGTATCGAGGTGCGTCAGAGCGTCTTGAGCGTTTTGAAAAGTTTCAATGGCGTAACCTTGACTTTCCAGCAGACGCCTTAAGCTGTCGATCATTCGTTTTTCGTCATCGACGATCACGATTTTCGGTTGAACATTCATCGTTGCCTCCTCATCCTGAAAATGACGGTTTTACGGCATCCCCGCTCGTCATTTCAGGATGGTTCCACCGGTAGCAGGATGGTAAACGAAGCCCCCCTTCCCGCCGCATTTCCATAAGTAATGCTGCCGCCGAGCTCTTTGATCATGTTGTAAACCACAGAAAGACCGATCCCCGAATGCTTCTCGCCTTTGGTACTGACATAAGGCTCAAACAGGCGTTCACTCACGTCGGGAGGAATTCCCGGACCGTCATCGCTGATGACGATTTTGACCTGATCTTGTCCGTAAAAAGGGACCTGTTTACCGGTGATGTCCGTGATGCCGGGCATGAAATCCATTGCGACGTAAATATTGCCTCGGCCGTTCAACGCCTCGACGGCGTTTTTCATCAAGTTGATGAAAATCTGTTTCAAGGCGTCACGGTCGGAATAGATCATCGGAACCGTCGGCTTAAGGTCCTCATGGATCTTGATTTGGTAGGATTCAGGAAAAGACTGATGGAGAACTCTGATCATGTCTCCGAGGACGGCATTGAGATCCAAAACCGTTTTGTGGACAGCGCCCGCTTTCGAGAAATCGGATAGTCTTTTTAAAATGCGACTGATACGGTCGATTTCCTCACCGATGATATGCAAGTCCTGCTGAGCAGGACTTGCCTTGTCCAGGCAGGTGGACAAAATACGGAGATAATTCTTTATGATTCCCAAAGGGTTGTTCGTTTCATGAACCACTTTGCGCGCAAAATCGGTCATCGCCGACAAACGTTCCGTGGTGATTTTCTTTGTCTGAAGCGTGTGGAATCGGTTGATATAAAGGGCGGCGGAGGCCTGGGCTGAAAAAAGAGTCAAGAGCTTTTCCTGCCGGAGGAGGGATGGTTCATCCGACGCTTCGAGGCCGATCACCATCGCTCCGATCTTTTCCCCCGAATGTGTCAAGGGGATGCTCATGATACCTTCACTTTCCAGCAGGTGCAGAATTTGTTCATCCAGAATAGCCGGCCTGGACGTACCCGATGAATGGAAAGACGACAACAAGACATTCCGCTGGATCGATTGGGCGATCAAACTGTCGCTATAGAGCACATTCATGATCAATCCCTGCGGGAAATCGGTCTCCTTGGCACTTTTGACCTCTTGGGCTTTCAGGATACCATCCTCCAAATCGATGAGGAAAAAAATGACTTTCTGCACGTCGAACAAAAGATGGAAACCGTGTTGGATGACCCTGAGAATGGCGTCTTCCCCGGCGCAGGCAATCAGGTTTTGTAAAACCCCGGTCATCAGGGAGAAATTTTTGACCTCGCTGACCAACTCGGGCGTCTG
>CAZPTW010000280.1:0-4876 GCA_964589235.1 uncultured Smithella sp.
CTTGCCGTTCTTCTTCAGCCACCTGGCGTCTGTGTCCTTCTGCCGGCGCTTGGGTGCATTCCAGTCCTCAGGCTTGCCGCCTTCCTTGATCAGGGCGTTCTCCTCCCGGGTGTTGCGTTGCTTCGGCACCGACACAATGCTGGCATCCACGATCTGTCCCTTGCGGGCCACAAACCCGCTCGATTGAAGATGACGATCAAACATCTTGAAGAGCTCCGAGACCAACCCCGCCTCCTTGAGCTGCTCCCTGAACAGCCAGATCGTCTTCGCATCCGGTGTCCGCTCCTCAGGGCCAAGCCCCAGAAAACGCATGAACGTCAGCCTGTCCAATATCTGGTACTCCAGCTCATCATCAGAGAGGTTGTACAGCGACTGGATGATGAGCGCCTTGAACATCAGCACCACATCGTACGGCCTTGCCCCCGCATTGCTCTTGTGTTCCTTCTCACGCACCTTCATGAGCCAGGGCCGGAACGCTTCCCTGTCAATGACCCTGTTCAGCTTCACCAGGGGATCGCCGCCCTTGTCGATCCTCGCATATCGATCCTCCCAGTCGAACAATCCCAGCTGCTTCATGACCCCCTCCATACTATCTTAAATGATGCCAATTATATTTAATTTTCAATAGGTTATTGCAATTTATATCTGTGCTTTACCAAGGGAATTTTTAGAGGTACCCTTCATGGATGGTGCCTCGTTCTTTTCATTCAGGAAGCCTCGAGCTGTGAGGAACGGTCCAATGATAGTAATTGGTTATCTATTCTTGGCGCACGTCTGCCAGGGCACTTTTCTCTCGGGCAGAGTTGACAATTACAGAACTGTTGCTGAGAGTTGAAATAGATCCCGGAAATCGATTTCAAAGGAAGAAGAAGATAGCTTTCCGTCAGGGCAACTCCAATATCAGCGGGTGCTTGTGCCAGTATACGGAACAAGGGTTGCTGCTCGGTGATAGGCCAGTCCTCAAGAGATCCCGGATGCATGGAGGACAGCGGCTGCTCTTCGCAAAGAGATTTAAATTTATTTTCCAATGCCCCGATAGCCGCACCGAGGGCTAAATTCATAATAGTATCCGTCCAGAAACTTTCCAATAAATCCGATGAAAAGGTTTTTGCCCATGCCTCCAGTTCGGTTCCGCACGTAGCAACGAAGGCATATAATTTTGTGGCGGAGGTCAGATTAGTCACTAAAAGATGGCTTCTGAATTGGACGTCATCTATCAGAATACCATCTTCGGTGAATCTCTGAATTTTTACTTCTCGATAAGCGGCTTTCGGACACGCTACTTTATGCGCTTCAACAACAATCTTTGCTAGGCGCTCAGCCGCTTCAGAATCGGCTTTCACGCGCAAAGCATTACATAGAAAATCATAATCTATCGTTAAGGAAATAGAATCCATAATCTGCGGTAATTCCATGGTTAAATTCTCCCTTTAGGAAAAGACAAACAACCGAGATAAAGTTGCTGGAAACCAGGATCTTGCACCAACGTCACCTCATGTATAATATCTCTTAATCGCCTGACATTACCTATGAAATCATCATTTACACATGCACTTGCGGCCGCCATAAGACTGGTGTTGCCGAGGAAGGTAAATGTTGCACCCGGAAACTCAGGTATAAAACCCAGTCGCCGGAAATTATTCAAATCAAGATATTCTCCCAAGGATCCGGCGATAATGACATGCCTGATTTCATCGGTACGGCACCCCGATGCGTTCAGGATCTGCAAGGAAGCTGCCAGAGAGGCCCCCTTGGCCAGTTGGACCTGTCGAACATCGTTTGGGGAGATTGTTATATTTTTCCAGAGATCGATCCGTTTTTTCCCAGATTCTTCGGATGCCGTGGCCGGATACGGAAGATCGACAAACGTCATGGCGCCGCTTTCATTGATGATGCCATGTTTTAAAAAAATCGACAACAGGTCTATTAAAGCGGTCCCGCAAATGCCCGCCGGCACTCCCGGGCCAAGTATATCATAAACCAAAGCTCCTTTCTCATCTCGAATGTGTGTGATCGCTCCATCATCCGCCGTCATGCCGCAGGAAATAGTCATACCTTCCAGAGCCGGACCCATCGCACAGGACGTGGCATAAATTTCTCCTTGCGGATTTCTGAGGAATATTTCCCCGTTGGTTCCGAGGTCAATGAAAAAAGTGTTTTTTCGGTATCCCCGGCTGTCGCATATTGCGAGACCACCTACGAGGTCCGCTCCCAGAAAAGCGCTGTGGATCGGTAGCATGATTATTTTTACAGATTCTGAAAAACCGAGATCCAAACCAAGGTCATCAAAGTCAAGCGTTGGAGCATGATACGGGGCCCGTCCCAACGATGCGACATCTAGCCCCAGAAGCAGATACAGCATGGTGGTATTGCCGGAAAAAGCGATGCATGGAATTTTTTCATTCGACAGTTGCATCCTCTCCATCATGAAATTTATAGACGATGCAATGCTTCGACAGATCAGTTCTGTTAAACGCTTCCGCGCGGTTTTGTCGTCCGCTGCGGCGATACGAGAAATGACATCATCGCCATAGCGGCGTTGGGGATTGAGAAAACTGTCCGCAAGGAAAAGTTCGCCGGATTTCTTGACCAGTGCTATTTTAACCGAGGTCGTTCCAATGTCAACCGCCACGCCGGCAATATCATCCAAAGACCATTTCGGATACTCATAATCTGTTTTACGCGTTTCCAGCTCAATGAAAACATCAATGTTTTCATATAAAAAAGTCCGGCAGGCCAGATGTTTCCCATCGACATTCACCGGATCGGAATCCGGCGATGCGTGCGTGACCGTTCCCTTAATCGTTATCCCGCATTTGCCGCACGTACCCTTGCCGCCGCAGGGTGTTTTCAGTCTTACGCCCATGTCCGTCAGGGCATCCGCAAGCAGCATGCCGCGGGGAAATGATTGCGATCTGCCAGAAGGTATTATTGTCAGTAAACAGGTTTTCATATCTCTTTTTTCGCTGGCGATGACTTTGTAATTTTCATAAGAATATTATTACCTTATCTTTTTTTCACGTATTCTTCAAGCGCCGTAAAAAAAGCATCTATATTTTCCAAAGGCGTGCCGGGCGGAATGTCGCAGCCGGACGATAACACAAAATTCCGATAATCCTCTGTGCTTTCAAGCAAATCCCTCGTTTTGGTCTTGACGTCATCGGCGGTGCCATGCCTGAACGTTGTCGCCGGATCGATGTTTCCAAATGCCAGGATTGTGTCCGGCATTTGAGGCAGGATATCCAGCATGTTCACGACATTGCCGAAATGAAAGCCCTGCGCATTTGTCGAAAGCATTGAGGGAATGAGTTTCATTGTATTGCCGCAGTTATGGAGAACAACCATGAAGTTTTCATCCTGTACTGCGTCAACAATTTGTTTGACGTATCGTGATGAAAATTCATCGCAGTGCGCAGGAGAAATCAACCCTGCCGCAGGCTCGGCAATAACAATGCCCTGAACACCGGCGGCCTTGTAGGCTCTGGCATAATCAGTGAGAAACCGGGTGCTCTTTTCTAATACGATATGCACGGTAACGGGGTCAGTTAAAAGTTTCATAAATATACTGTTCATATCGCAAAGCCGTCCAGTCAGGGAAAAAGGTCCGATATGACAGCCGAACACCGGCCTGTCCGAAATGGTAGACGTCGCAAGTCCGGCCGCCTCCAAGTATACAGACGTTCTTCCGGCGCCTATATCGGGTACGTTCAAGGCCAAGGCTGCCGATTGATCCGGTATGAGCTGTCCGATGACGGTGGGTGTTTCATGTTCGGCAAATTTTATTTGCGCACCGAAAGCCTCCGACTCGACCGATAGATCCATGATAGTCACGAAACCTGCCGAGGGGTACTGTTCGGCCAGTGCCCGCATGCATTGCGCCTGTTTGCGTCCGTCCTGCACGACATCCAGAACAGAATGTTTTGTCAGCGCCAGCCCGGCATAGGTCATAATAGGGAAGGCGACTCGGATATCTGAGTTAAAGATTTCTTCCCGCCATTTTTTTATTTCTTTATGCATATTTCGTTCTCTCCTTTTCATTATTGGAATATCCTGGTCTACCGGTTGCGGTTGCTTTGATTTCCGAACCTAAAAACCGCCCTTTTCCGGACTTTGTACATCAACAATCTGATCCTTTCTGGTAACCACCAAGCGAACCGTGGATGCACCGGCCCGCCGCTCCAGATCATCCGCCAGGTCTTTGGATGTGGCGCCACCGTCGATGATCACCTTGACGCTGTCGCGCATGCCGTTTTCCTTGAGCAGTTCAACGACCTAGGCCATATACGGGGACGTCGTTGTAATAAGCGCGGACATGCCGAGAATAGATGCATTCGTATCTTTCAGCTCTTGTATGAAAACTTCGGGAGCAACATCCTGACCCATGTTGTGAACAACAAGACCGGTCGCTTCGGCCAGGACACAGAAAACATCTTTTCCCAGGGTATGAATGTCTCCCTTGGATGTTCCGACAACGATGGTACCAAATTGTTTTTGGCCGTCGCTGAGTTTCAAATAGGGTCCGTTCATTCAACTGACCTGTTTGAATACTTCACCGGCCGCGACCAACTCCGGCAGTAAAAACACCCTCCTCATACTTTTTCCGACAACTTCCATGCACTGTTGGCATGTCAGCAGGCGATCTGTTTCTGTGGTGATGGAATCCACATTGAATGTGGAATATTCTTCTCGGAAATTATAAAATACGTCATGACCTGAAACCATGATAAACTCTCCTTTTCATAAATGATATTAATGTTATAAATATTTATGGACCGGAATGAACCGCATGTCTCCTTACTGCAATCGCTCATGCCTTTTCAAGGAATGGTATCCATTTTTGAAGAATGTCCTTCGTTGATACATTTAATCGCCTCTA
>CAZPTW010000281.1:0-4844 GCA_964589235.1 uncultured Smithella sp.
CAACATCTTGCAGGGGGAAATCGACGATATCGCATCGCTGGGCGTGGAGATCCGCCTCAATACCCGCGTGGGCAAAGACATTTCGTTTGATCAAATGGAAAAGGACTTCGATTATATCTACTTGGCCACCGGCGCTCACAAGAGTCAGAAAATGGGGGTTCCCGGCGAAGACTTAGGAAACGTTTTCGGTGGTGTCGAATTTCTGCGTGATTTCAACAATAACGAAGACAAATGGCTAAAAGGCGAAAAGACCCTTGGCAAGAAAGTGGCCGTCATCGGCGGTGGGAACTCGGCTATCGATGCCGCCCGTGTCGCGTTGAGGCTGGGCGCGGAAGTGACCATTCTTTACCGCCGCCTGAGAGCGGACATGCCTGCCGCTGAAGAAGAAATCAAAGCGGCGGAAGAAGAAGGCATCAAGATTGAGTATCTGGTGGCCCCATTGAAAATCGACGGAGACAAAGGGAAGGTGAAGTCCATCACCTGCCAACGCATGAAATTGGGTGATTTCGATTCAAGCGGACGCAAAAAACCCGTCGCCATTCCCGGATCCGAATTCACATTGGAACTCGACGCCGTCATCGCGGCGATCGGGCAAGTTCCCGACATGAGTTTCATCGACAAGAAGATCGGCGTGGAAATCAACAAGTGGGATTGCTTCACCGTGGGCAAGGGCTACAAATCCCGGACGACCAACCCCAAATATTTCGCGGGCGGTGACGCCGAAACGGGACCTGATACCGTGATCGCCGCCATTGCGGCCGGCCACCAGGCGGCCGACGACATCGATGCGGCCATCCGGGCGGCCAACCATGAGCCGGCTTATGTGAAACCGGCGTTGGAAGATATCTTTGTGCCGCTGGTGATCGACGAAGACACGGTGGACACGCCGCAAATGCCGATGCCGGAACTGCATGCCGCGACGCGGAAAATGAGTTTCGCCGAAGTCGAACTCGGATTTTCCCGCGAAGACGCCATGAAGGAAGCCTGCCGCTGTCTGCGCTGCGACGCGGCGGTATAATTCAACCTGGAAAGATAAGGAGAACATCACATGTCAAAAGTAAAGTTGACTATCGATAATCGTCAAGTCGAAGCGCCGGTTGGCGCGACCATTCTGGAAGCCGCCCGTGCCGCGGGGATCAAGATCCCCACGCTTTGCGCTTGGCCGGAAATTCATCACACCCCCGGCGCCTGCCGTGTATGTATGACGGAAGTCGAAGGCCAGCGGTCTTTGATCGCCGCTTGTGTATTCCCTGTCTCCGAAGGGATGGTCGTGCGCACCAATACCGAAAAAGTCCGCCAAGCCAGAAAAATGGTTGTGGAGCTCTTACTGGCCAATCATCCCCAAGAATGCAATTTTTGCGTGAGAAACGGCAGCTGCGAACTGCAGAAAGTAGCGGAGTTCGTCGGGCTCAAAGAAGTCCGTTTTCCGCAGCCTGAATTCAAAAAGGAAGAATCCATCGACCGCTCCAGTCCATCGATCGTCCGTGACAGTCGCAAGTGCATCGAATGCCACCGCTGTGTGACGGTCTGCGATCAGGTACAGACTGTGAGCGTCTTGACCCCGGCTCACCGCGGCAGTGACGTCAAAGTCACTCCGCCTTTCAATCTACCGCTGATCGAATCCAACTGTGTCGCCTGCGGGCAATGCATTCTGGCCTGCCCGGTCGGCGCCCTTTACGAAAAAGACGACGTCGATCACGTCTGGAAAGCTTTGCAGGACCCGACCAAGCATGTCATCGTGCAGGAAGCCCCGGCGATTCGTGCCGCGCTGGGTGAAGAGTTCGGCATGCCCCCCGGATCGTTGGTGACCGGAAAAATGATCGCCGCATTGCGCCGCCTGGGATTCGATAAAGTCTTCGATACCAATTTCACCGCAGATCTGACAATCATCGAAGAAGGCAATGAGCTTCTCAAAAGAGTGAAAGAAGGCGGTGTTCTACCCATGATCACCTCGTGCAGCCCAGGCTGGATCAAGTTCTGCGAGCATTTCTATCCCGATTTGCTGCCGCATCTATCCACCTGCAAGTCTCCGCAGCAGATGTTCGGCGCCTTGGCCAAAACTTACTACGCGGAAACGGCAGGCATCGACCCGAAAAACATCGTCTCGGTTTCCATCATGCCCTGCACCGCCAAGAAGTTTGAAGCCCAACGCCCGGAAATGAACAGCAGCGGTTACCGAGACGTAGACTACGTTCTGACGACCAGAGAATTGGGCCGTATGATCAAGGAAGCCGGCATTGATTTTGAAAACTTGCCGGATGAAGATTACGACGCTCCCATGGGTGAGTACACGGGCGCCGGAACAATCTTCGGGGCCACCGGCGGCGTCATGGAAGCCGCGCTGAGAACAGTTTATGCGGTTGTGACCGGAGAAAATCTGCCGAGCCTGGACATCACGCCGGTGCGCGGCCTGGAAGGCGTCAAAGAGGCCACGGTGAAAGTCGGCCCGTTGGGCGATGTAAGCGTCGCTGTCGCGCATGGTCTGGGCAATGCCCGCAAGTTGATGGACAAGATCCGGGAAGGAAAAGCCAACTACGCTTTCATCGAAGTGATGTGTTGCCCAGGCGGTTGCGTCTCCGGCGGTGGAGAGCCGATTCCGACGAACAACGACATCCGTATCAAACGGTCGTCGGCTCTTTATAAAGACGACGGAACCGTTCAGAAAAAGCGCCAGTCCCATGAAAACGAATCGGTGAAAAAGCTCTACGACAAATTCCTCAAAGAGCCTCTGGGGCACAAATCCCACGAGTTGTTGCACACGCATTACACCAACCGGGGGACTGAAATGCCCCATAAAAAGTCATGACGCGCTATCCCCTTTGACCCATAGAGAGGTTTGCCCTTGAAAAGGGGGCAAACCTCTTTTTTTGAGGGCAAACCATGAATGGATCGAGAATCGAAAAGGATCTGCTGGGTGAACGGGAAATCCCGTCGGCATGTTACTGGGGGATTCATACCCAAAGAGCGATCGACAATTTCCGGATCAGTTCACAGATAGTTCACCCCTGCTTGATTCGCGCGTTGGCGTTGGTCAAGAAAGCCTGCTGCCAGGCCAACGCCGAAATCGGCTCCCTCCCCGTCGAAAAGGCCGAGGCGATTGAAAAGGCGAGCGACGAAATCATCGCGGGACGATTGTCCGATCAGTTTCCGATTGACGCCCTTCAGGGCGGTGCGGGAACCTCGACGAACATGAATGTCAACGAAGTCATCGCCAACCGGGCGATCGAACTGCTCGGCGGACACAAAGGCGACTATGCGGTGATACATCCTCTGGAAGACGTCAACCTCCATCAATCAACCAACGACGTTTATCCGACCGCCGTGAAAGTGGCGGCGATTTCCCTTCTTCGAGAGTTATCCCAAGCTATCGCCGCCGTTCAGGGGGCTTTCCAAGAGAAAGAAAAAGAATTCGCGACTTTTGTCAAGGTAGGACGGACGGAATTGCAGGAAGCGGTGCCGATTACGCTTGGGGCGGAATTCTCCGCGTTTGCCGAGGCCTTTGGCCGCGACCGTTGGAGGACCTTCAAATGCGAAGAGAGATTGCGTGTCGTCAACCTGGGGGGAACGGCTGTCGGTACGGGGCTTGCCGCCCCCCGCGCGTATATTTTTCTCGTGATCGAAAAACTCAGAGAGATGACAAAAATGGGGCTTTCACGCGGGGAAAACATCATGGGAGAAACCGCCAACAGCGACGCTTTCGTGGAAGTCTCAGGCATTCTCAAAGCCCACGCCGCAAATCTGATCAAAATCTCAAACGATCTGCGTCTTATGAATTTTTTAGGTGAGATTCATCTGCCTGAGCTCCAAACCGGCTCTTCGATCATGCCCGGTAAAATCAATCCAGTTCTGCCCGAGGCCGTCATGCAGGTTGGCATGAAAGTCATCGCCAATGACGCGATCATCGCGGACTGTGCCTCTCGTGGAACCTTTCAAATCAATGAATTTCTCCCACTATTGGCGCATGCCCTCTTGGAATCGCTTGAACTCTTGATCAACGTCGACACACTTTTCTCCCCCCACATCCGGTCCATCGTCGCCGACGCGGCCAAATGCGCCGACTCTTTCGACCGAAGCCCCATGATCATCACCGCCTTGCTGCCGGCCATCGGCTACGAAAAGGCGACAAAATGGATGCAAGAATTTTCTTCCGGCTCGGAAAAAAACATGAGAAAATTTCTGGAAACGAAAGTCGGAAGAGACACCGTGGACCAATACCTGTCCCCGTTTGCCCTCACCGCCTTGGGGTACAAAAGACATGAATGAAACGCCGAAAGCCAATCGCCTGCATATCGCGCTCATGGGCCGCACCAACGTGGGCAAATCCAGCCTCTTGAATTTGATGCTCGGGCAGGATATCGCCATCACGTCACCGGTCGCCGGCACCACAACGGATGTGGTGGAAAAAGCGATGGAGCTTTTGCCTCTGGGCCCTG
Organism: uncultured Smithella sp.; assembly: GCA_964589235.1. GTDB lineage: Bacteria > Desulfobacterota > Syntrophia > Syntrophales > Smithellaceae > UBA8904. Next base: position 4,434 of record CAZPTW010000281.1, read on the forward strand.
TTTTGTTTTTAGACACGGCAGGTCTTGACGATTTGTCGGAATTGTCCGAAAGACGCCTGGCAAAAACAGCCAAAGTGTTTGATCGCGCCGATGTCGTTATCCTGGTTGCGGAAGCGGATATTTGGACCGATTATGAAGAGACGGTTCTCGACGAATCGAAAAATCGCAAAATCCCTGTGATCGTTGTCATCAATAAAATTGACCTTCGCCGCCCCTCTGGGGATTTTTTGGCGGGGTTAGAAAAAAAAGTAGGGCGGGTCCTTTCGGTTTCTTGTCATGATTCGGCGGACCGTCAAATCTATCTGGATCATTTAAAACATCAACTGATGGAAGTGGCTCCGGCGGATTTCATCGTCTCGCCGCCGCTCATCGGCGATTTGCTCCCCCCCGGCGGCATTGCCGTCTTGGTGG
>CAZPTW010000282.1:0-4842 GCA_964589235.1 uncultured Smithella sp.
GTTGTGATCATTTTTATCGTTGGGGGGGCTTGGGAGAATACCGGCAATGTTTTTGGGCGGGGGCCTGTGAAAGAAAAGATTGAAAGTGTCGTTTTCGCCATCCTCATCCCAATTGTTTTACTTACCGGTGACGGCAGACTCTTGGCCGCTCTCTTTTCTTTTATGGTGATGGTCGTTTTCATGGTATTCATCTGGAGAGCCACCGAAGCGCATTTCGATGTCACCTCGGTTGCAAAAGTGATTTTCGGAATGATTTATATTCCTTTCTTGACGTCACATTTCATTCTGTTGAGAAAAATTGAAAATGGAATACTCTGGATAATTTTGGTCTTGGTCATTGCGATCGTCGGAGATACCGTAGCGCTTTATGTCGGTAAAAATCTGGGAAAAAGAAAGCTGGTTCCATTGGTCAGTCCCGGTAAAACCGTTGAAGGAACGATAGGACTGATCGTTGGAGCGACTCTCGCCGGAACTCTTTTTGGATATTTCTTGATCCCCGGCGTATCGTGGGTTCATTTTCTTGTCTTAGGCTTTGTGGGGAGCATCATCGGGCAATTAGGGGATCTTTGCGAATCCGCCATTAAAAGAAATTATGGACGCAAGGACGCCGGCACCCTTTTACCAGGACACGGTGGTTTACTGGATCGGATGGACAGTTTGATCTTTGTCGCTCCCTTTGTTTATTACTATAGAATATTTGTGATTGCCTGATGAAGACATTAACAATATTGGGATCAACGGGTTCGATTGGTGTCAGCACGCTCGACATCGTGGAAAAGAATCCGGATAAATTCAAGGTTCAGGCACTTGCCGCGGGAAGCAATGTTCAGACTTTAGCCGGACAGATCATGAAGTTTCGGCCGTCTTTAGTGGCCGTGCGTTCTAAAGAAGATGCGTCGAATCTCAAAAAACGGTCCGGGATGCCCAGAATAAAAATTCTCTATGGCGAGTCGGGCATTGAAGAAGTCGCCGCTGATCCTTCCTCGGATATCGTCGTATCCGCGATCTCAGGGGCGGCGGGTTTGAAGCCGACGCTCGCGGCCGTTGCGGCGGGGAAGAATATTGCATTGGCCAACAAGGAAACAATGGTGATCGCCGGTCACATTGTAACGGCCACGGCCCGGAAACAAAAGGTCAAGATTTTACCTGTCGACAGTGAGCACAGCGCTGTCTTTCAGTGTCTTTCCGGTCAAGCGAAAAAAAATTTGCGGCGAATCATTTTAACGGCATCCGGGGGCCCTTTTTTAAACTTAAGCGGGGCGCAATTGAAAAATGTGACTGTTGAACAAGCCCTCAAGCATCCGCGATGGAAAATGGGGCGGAAAATAACGATTGACTCTGCATCTTTGATGAACAAAGGGTTGGAGCTGATTGAGGCAAAATGGTTGTTCGATTTAGATGTTTCTTGCATCGACGTTCTCATTCATCCGCAGAGCATCGTCCATTCCTTGATTGAAATGATTGACGGATCGGTTTTCGCGCAATTGGGCATTCCTGACATGCGGATTCCGATAGCTTATGCCTTGACATACCCATCGAGGATTATGAATGACGTTCCCAAATTGGATTTGGCGACGGCAGGACGTCTGGATTTTCGCCGTCCTGATCTGAAAAAATTTCGATGTTTGGCGTTGGCTTTCCAAGCGGCTCGTTTCGGCGGATCGATGCCGGCGGTCTTGAATGCGGCCAATGAGGCAGCCGTTTCGGCGTTTTTGGGGCGTAAAATCGCTTTTGGTGATATCCCAAAAGTGGTCGAAGAAGCCATGACGTTTCATCAGGTTATTGATAAACCGTCGCTTCCGGATGTTTTGGCCATTGATGCAGAAACCAGAGTGATAAGTGAGAGCATTATAAAGAAAATACAGAAAGGATAAATGGTTTGGTTACCTTCATCTCTTTCGTCATTCTCATCGGAGTTTTGATTTTTGTCCATGAATTGGGGCATTTTCTGGCTGCCCGCATGGGGGGGGTCGGTGTTCTTAAATTCTCGCTTGGATTCGGTCCGAAAATTTTCGGGAAGAAGATCGGTGAAACAGAATATGTGCTCTCATGGGTTCCTCTGGGAGGATATGTCAAGTTACTGGGTGAGTCTGGTACCGAAGAATTGTCTCTTGAAGATCAAAAACGCTCTTTTTACAAGCAGCCCACTTGGAAAAGGATGCTGATTGTCTTTGCCGGGCCGTTTTTTAATTTTCTGCTCGCGATTGCCATTTTTTCGGTGGTCTACATGTATGGTATTCCGAATGTGGCTCCAGTCGTTGGGCCCATGGCGGAGGATGCGGCGGCAAAGGAAGCAGGGATTGTCAGCGGTGATAAGATCATCTCCATGAACGGGAAAAAAATTCAATTCTGGGATGAAATGGATCCGATCATCAAAGAATCGAACGGACAGGAAATGACCATCGACGTTTTACGCAATGGGCAAGAAAAAACAATGAAGGTAAAACCCAAATTGACGAAGATTAAAAATATCTTCGGGGGTGATGAGTCCGTGTACTCCATCGGTGTTGCGCCGGCTAGCAATGTTCTAGCCGTTATCGGCGAAGTGCAGAACGATTCAGCGGCAAAAGCCGCGGGGCTTTCAAAAGGGGATCATATCTTGTCCATTGATGGAAAGAAAATCACTTATTGGGACGAAATCAGGCCGCTCATCAACGCCTCCAAAGGCCGTGAATTAAAAATGGTGGTTTTGAGGGGAGATGAGGAACGGATAGTCAACGTGACGCCGAAATTGTCCAAAGTCAAAAACATGATCGGGGAAGAGCAGGATGCTTATCTCATCGGGATTACCGCCGCCGGATATATTCATGCCGTGGTGGGGGATTTGACGGAAGACTCCGCCGCGAAAAAAGCGGGCGTTGAGACGGGGGATACCATTTTATCGATCAATAACGAGAAGATCAGATATTGGGATGACATCCATCAGGCTGTATCCATTTCGAAAGCCGGCGATCTGAAGATCGTTGTTCGACGGGGGGCGGAGGAAAAGACTTTGATCGTGAAGGTGAGTGCCTCTCCGGGGGAAAAGCGCTCGAAAAAAACCGGATCGGTTTCCGTTCTCGGAATATCGCCGGCCAGCCACGATGTCATAGAAAGAAAAAATCCTGTAAAAGCCGTCGTCTCATCTCTGGATAAGACATGGGAACTCAGCAAACTTACCGTTGTCGCGGTTGTGAAAATGGTTGAAGGCGCCATATCTCCCAGAACGCTCGGCGGACCGATATTTATTGCGCAAGTGGCTGGAAAGCAAGTCAAAGAGGGGCTGATACCGTTCATCCTTTTTATGGCCATTTTATCTGTGAATCTGGGGGTTATCAATTTATTCCCTATCCCCGTTCTTGATGGGGGGCATATCTTTTTCTATTTGATAGAAATGGTTACGCGTAGAGAAATTCCAATAAAAGTTAGAGAGATCTCTCAACAAATCGGATTTGTTTTCCTATTGATGCTGATGCTTTTTGTCATTATGATTGACATCGAACGGTTGAATTTAAAACCGGTCAACGATGTGTTGAAATTTTTCAAATAGGTTCAGGTGAACATGCTGACATTGGCGTTTGACTGCTCGTCGAAAACGGCATCCGTCGCGGTTTTGCGGGACGGAATGATCGTCTATGATATCGTTCTTGACACGGGACGCAACCATTCAGAAGTCCTTCTTCCAGGAATCAATCAAGCCTGTCAAGAATCCGGATGTAAGATATCCGAGATCGATTTGTTTGCCTGTGCGATTGGGCCTGGATCGTTTACAGGGTTGCGGATTGGAGTGAGCACATTGAAGGGGTTGATGATAGCTCAAGGAAAGCCGGCGGTGGGAGTGTCGTCGCTTGCAGCCCTTGCCCTCAATGCGGGGAGAACGGAAAAAACAATCTGCAGCGTGATGGACGCCGGACGCGGTCAAGTGTATACGGCACGCTATAGAATGAATCAAGACGGTGCTTTGATTCAGACGGGAGAAGAGAAGGCCTTATCACCTGATCGAATCAAACAAGGCGATGATGAAAATGTTGTTTATGTGGGGGATGGGGCGGTTCGGTATGCTGATGAAATTCGTAAAAAGTCGGGGAAGAATGTCTTGATCGACTTGGAAAACCCTCATATCCACGCTTCATCCGTCGGCATCTTGGCGTTGAAGAAATTGAGCCAAGGGGATGTCCTTGATTTAAACAGATTCACGCCGATCTATTTACGTTCCGTGGATGTTCAGACCCCGAAGACGACCGCTTCATGATCTCATATCCACTGCTCATCGAAGAGAAAATTACGCCCAGGGAGACCGGGTTTCCATCTAGACTGCTATTTTTTTGAGGATGTTTTCTTTGATTTCATTCCAGAGATGAACGGGATCCGCTTGGAACGAACGGGTCAATTCTGGATTATTCTTCATGATTTGTGCCGCCCAGAAACCGGCCGATTTATTGGCGCTCTCGCGGTTGAATGACTTCACTTGTTTTAAAATATCTTTTGGGATGCCTAATTTAACTCGATGGCCGCCGATGTGGATGATATCGTTGTCGGTGTCTTGCTGCGGTGTCAAGGGAGAAAACGGTGTGGGCGGTTCCACTCCGGCATCATTCGAAGGGCCATGGGGGGGCGTCATGGCTTGAGGAGAAAAGATCTCTGGTTCAGAAATGACATCGGCTTTTTCCGATGACGTTTGCGCCAAGGGGGAGGAATCTCCATGGATAGTCGACGTCATGTTTTCCATCATGGCTGATGTGAAAGATGGTGAAGACTTCATTGAGATCGAAGCCACTGGCCAGCAGTTCAACTGGATCATCCGGTACCCGGGTGCCGATGGCAAGCTGGGTACACGGCATTACAAACTGACCACTGCCAATA
>CAZPTW010000283.1:0-4815 GCA_964589235.1 uncultured Smithella sp.
GCTGGATCAAAGTGACACCCACTTTCAACTTGTCGCTTTGCGAAAAATTCAAGGTCAAACCCCTGGACTGGGACGGCATATCCGACGCGATCTTTCATCCCTTCGATATGGAAGGCCGACGCCACATGGAATATATCAAAGACCACGGCTCCTACGCCGATGTCCCTTATGACGACATTATCCACACGTTTCTGACATGTTACGGCGATCCGGACAGGCTTCGTGAGGCCATGATCACCCAAGGGGCGGATTTTGCCAAGGAGGGGGAAGAGGAAAGCACGCGAAAAGAAAGGGGTCGATGACGAAAGCCCCCGTCGTGTTTCGTCCATCATTCTCAAAGGCAATGGTTCATCATGAAAGACATCCATCTGGCCCAGCTCAAAGAGATCCTCGATGACCGCCGCGTGTCGGCGGGACGCTCCGTTCTCGATTTACACGCGCACGACGAATCCTTTCATCCCGCCCATTCGCCTGATGTCGTGGTCTGGCCCCACACGACCGAAGAAACAAGTCGCCTGGTCTTTTGGGCCTATCAACACAAGGTCCCCGTCACCGCATGGGGGGCGGGAACCAGCCTCGAGGGAAATCCGATACCGGTCTGTGGGGGCATGGTCATCGATTTCAGTGAAATGAATAAAATTCTCGCCGTTTATCCCCAGGACTTTCAGGTGGACGTTCAGGCAGGCGTCATCCATAAAGATCTCAATAAGTCGCTCGCCGCCGAGGGGCTTTTGTTCCCCCCGGACCCCGGCGCGGCGGCAACCATCGGCGGGATGATCGCCAACAACGCAAGCGGCATCCGGTCGGTGCGCTACGGGGCCACCAAGGATTACGTCATGCGCCTGACCGTCGTCTTGCCCGGCGGCGAGGTCATCCGCCTGGGCAATCGGGCCCGCAAAAGCTCCTCCGGTTACAATCTTACGGCCCTCGTCACCGGCTCGGAAGGCACGCTGGGCATTGTCACGGAAGCCACACTGAAACTCGTCGGCCTGCCAGTGAACTTTATGGCCGTCCGCGCCACTTTCCCCACCGTGCGCCGGGCCACGGACACGGTCCACTCGATCATGCGCGCCGGACTTGCCCCCGCCGCCATGGAGTTTCTCGACGAAAACGTCGTCCATGTGCTCAATGTCGATCGGGGATTGGCGCTTGAAGAAAAACCGACCTTGCTGATGGAATTTTCAGGGTACAGCCGGCAAGGCCTGCGTGAAGAAATGCTTTTTGTGGAAGACCTCTGTCGGGAGCATGACGCGCTTTCCATCGATTGTGGCATCGGCTCTGAAGAACGCGCGCGCCTTTGGGAAATCCGACATCTGACGTACGAGTCCATCAAACGCTGCCATATCGGTCTTTCCCCTCTCATCATGGATGTGGCCGTGCCGCTGTCCCGCTACAGCGAGATGGTGGACTTCAGCAAAAACACCGTGCGAAACCTGACGGCCTATCTTTTCGGTCATGCCGGCGACGGCAACATTCACGTGCACGTCATGGATGACCCCCGTGATGCGATCCGCTGGGCACGCGTGGAAGAAGCCACCCGACTGATTGTCATGAAGGCGCTGGCGTTTGAAGGAACCTGCACCGGCGAGCACGGCATCGGCATCGGAAAAAAGAGGTTCATGCCGGCGGAGCACGGCGAAAGCCTCGCTTGGATGAAGCGCATCAAGACCCTTCTGGATCCCGAAAATTTAATGAACCCCGGAAAATTTTTTTGAGCGTTACGCTAATACGTGACGGCTGAACCCACGGGCGTCAACGCCCCCGTTGAATGGTCAATCGTATAGGTCGAAATGTCTTTCGAGCCCGCGTTGAGGACATGCGCGACGTATACATCCGAGGGGGTCTTGCTGATGACGATCGCATAGGGATTGGTTTTGGCGGCCACGGGTGACAATCCCGACGACAATTCCGACAATGCCCCACCGGAGTTGACGGTGTAGACGGAAATATTGTTGGAATTGTAGTTCACGGCATAGGCGAACGTTTTCCCGCCGATTTGCACCAGGGCGACATCATAAGGGCCCGTCCCCGTCGAGACGGCCGTCCCCGCCGTGAGAGCGCCGTCGGATCCGATCGTGTAGACGGAAATGCTGTTGGAGCGGAAACACGGCGCATAGGCGTATGCTCCGGTCGGATCGATCTTGAAGACGATCGGGTTGGAGGCCGTGGCCACCGTGTTGTTCAACGTCAACGTCCCCTGATTGGCTCCGGATTGCGAAACGGCGAAGACGGAAACGGTATTGGAACCCGTGTTGGCCACGTAAGCGTAGGTTCCCGCCGCATTGATCTCCACTGCGCCGGGATTGGCGCCGACCGCCACCGGAGAGGCTGCAATTTGCGTCAAGGCCCCGTCGGCGCCGATGGCATAAATGGTGATATTGCCGGAACCCGTATTGGTTGCGTAGGCGTAAAGCGCGCCGTTGACGGTTGCCACTCTGACGGCATGCGGATGGGTGCCCGCGGCAAACGGCGACCCGGGAAGTTCCGACAGTGTCCCGTCCGATCCCAGGGCATAGGCGGAAATATTATGGGACCCGACGTTCGGCACATAGAGGTAAACATTGGACCCAACGGCCGCCAGGGTCGCCGAAAAGGGATTCGTTCCGGCGGCAAACGGCGAGCCGGGAAGTTCCGACAGCGTCCCGTCCGGTCCCAGGGCATAGGCGGAAACCGTCCCACCGCTTGAATTCGGAACATAGACATACCGATTGGACCCGACCGTCGCCACCGTAACGGCATTCGGATCGGTCCCGGCGGACGCACTTCCGTTGGCTGTCGTGACGCCCGTGGCCGCGTCAACTTGATATCCGGCAATCCTCGCCTCCGTGTAATTGGCGGCATACGCAAACTGAACCGAAGACGAGGCGTTCACCGCGAATCGAGGCGGCGTGCGGACACAGTGCACTTGCACAGTGGTCACCATCCCGTGAACGACGCCGGTGCCGTTGACGACGATACAGGTCTGTTGGAGACCCGCGGGCTGGGTTTTGACCGTCACGGCATACCCCCCCCCGTCGGGAACCGCGGCGGAGAAAGAAAAGGACCCATTGGCGGAAATGTTCAAATCGTTTCCCCCGTTATTTTGCAAGACCAAACCGTTCCCCACCAAGCCGGTGATGACACCACCCACCGTATAGCTATACCCGGGACTGTTGCCGCAGGCCGCAAGCATCATCACCCAACCCAACGCTTGCAGGGCCAAGACGCTTCGGACCATCCGACTTCTCAGGCGGTTTTGTTTGTTCATCGACGCAGATTCCATATTTCCCCCTTGTTTTCGGCCCTTTTTACCGGCCTTCCTCCCTCCTCTTTATGACGCGGCGGACTATATGAAGATTCCCCCGAGATGTCAAACGAATCTTACGGCTTCCTGCCTGAGGAAGGATTCAGAAAAAACTCGGCGGGATGGATTTCAAACCGCTCGGCCAAAACCCCCCGGACAATGGAGAGACGCCCCTTCCCCGCTTGCTGCGGCGGATCCGACAGATAGATCATCTCACCCATTTGAAGCGTTCCTTCACCGTCTCTCTCCAGAGGTAAAACCAGCGGCCTCATCCGGTCGGTTTCGTCGGGATAATCCATCACCAACGCGACCCGACCATCACTCAACTCGACCACGGACCCGATGGGATAAAGTCCCATCATCTCGATAAAGCATTTCAACAGGATGGTGTCGAATTTTTCGCCTCGCTCGCGCCACATCAGACGCAGCGCTTCGTCGGGCGTGTAGGCCCGGGGACGATACGCCCGCTGGGCGGTCAGGGCCTCATAGACATCGGCGATATGGAGGATTTTACCCAAAAGACTGATCTGATCCATAAAAAGGGTTCGGGGGTAACCCGTCCGATTCGGATTCAAGTGATGTTCGAAAGGCCCCAGAATAATCTTCGATCTGAGCACCTGCGGCGCGCTGAGCATTAGAACTTGTTTCACGCCGATGAGCGGATGCGCTTTCATCTGCACCCACTCGTCGTCGGTGAGCCGGTCCTTTTTCAGCAGAATGTCCTTGGCGACGCCGATCTTGCCTAAATCGTGAAAAAGGCCGCAAACCGCCAAATGTTCAAGGGCGAAATCGGACAACCCGATATGCCGGCCCAGGCAAGTGGCGAGAAGCGCCACATTGACGGAATGGGTATAGGTATAATCGTCGTAAGCCTTGATGGTGGACAGCCCGATCATCAACGAGGCGTCTTCTTGAACCAAATCCACGATGGACTGAGCCAAGCGCCTGGCCTTGCGAACCCCCACGAGCCCTTTCGACGCTTTGCCGGCAACCTCCTGAATCGCTTCAATGGCATGCGCGTAAGTGTTTTGGGCTTGCCTGTAGCGCCGGGTGTCCCCTTTCTCCCCGCCGTCGGTCGATTCTTCGGCGGATTTATACGCGATCTGAACCCAGACGAATTTTTTTTCAGCCAGCCTTTGCTCAAGCCAACCGCGGGAATCACTATGCCTGACAGAATCGCTCAGCAGACGGACAAAGGTCAACATATCCCCAGGAGGCGCCTGGCAAGCCGAACGCGAAAAGTTGAGGTTCATCATGCCGCGCCGCGTGAAGAAATCCGCCATGCCGTTGACAATGCCGGACGTCTCCCGCCGGAAGGGCAGCTTTTCACCCCCCAGATGGAACCGTCCCCGCCACAAGACGAGGCTCAAGTCCCGCTCCTCGGTCATCTCCTCCAGAAGCGCCTGAAACGAGCGCACGCTCTTGCGCGTGAGCTGATGATGGTCCTGATAAATCCTCGCGGTATGAATGAGATGATACAAGGCCCGCAGAAAATCGTGCCCGAAACGCTCAGCTGAAGACAGTCTCTGCAT
>CAZPTW010000284.1:0-4799 GCA_964589235.1 uncultured Smithella sp.
TTTTTAAACGGTTTGGTGCATATCGGTCCATCGCAGACACCGTCGGGACGAGCCGGTGAGCTTGCCTCTGTGGGGTTGGCCTGTCAGCTCAAGACCCTGGGATTCGAAGTCGGTCGAATGAAAACCGGCACGCCGCCGCGTCTCAAGGCATCCTCGATCGACTTCTCCGTGATGGAACGTCAAGACAGCGACGAAAATCTCACTCCTTTTTCCTTCACAACGTCGGCCTTGCGACCCGAGCGGTTGCCGTCGTATTTTTCGGCCACGTCCCCTGAAACGCATCGGTTCATACGCGAAAACATCCATCGCTCTCCCCTCTATTCCGGTGTCATTAAAGGGGTCGGCGCACGCTATTGCCCGTCGCTGGAGGATAAGGTCATGCGTTTTGGAGATCGATCGAGCCATCCGGTGGTGCTGGAACATGAAGGACTGGACACGCAAGAAATCTACGCCAAAGGCTTGGGGAATTGTTTGCCGTTGGAGTTGCAGTATCAAATCGTTCACAGTGTGAAGGGGTTGGAACAAGCCGAAATTATGCGTCCGGCCTACGCGATTGAATACGATTTTGTTCAGCCCAGCCAGTTGAAAAGAACGCTTGAAACGAAGCGGATCTCCGGCTTATACTTGGCCGGTCAAATCAATGGCACGTCCGGCTATGAAGAAGCGGGCGCTCAAGGTTTGTGGGCGGGGATCAATGCGGTGCTCGCCCTTCAAGGGGCGCCGCCTTTTATATTGGATCGATCCGAAGCCTATATGGCGGTGATGATCGATGACTTGGTGACGCGGGGGGTCGATGAACCGTACCGCATGTTTACCTCAAGGGCGGAATACCGGCTCATTTTGCGGGAAGATAACGCTGTGATCCGCCTGATGGGCAAAGGTTATGGGCTTGGACTCATTGACCGTGCTCATTATCGTGAATTGCAGGAACGCGTCAAGAGCATTGAAAAAGGGATCGCGCGTCTCAAGTCGGTCGTGGTCAAACCCACTCATGAAACCAACGAGGCGCTGGCAAAGCTGCAATCGCCGCCCTTGACGAATGCCGCTACGCTGTATGGCCTCCTGAAAAGAAATGAAATCAGTTATGACGATCTGGCGGCGTTTCCCGGCTGGGAGCCGGAGCCGGACGCTTTCGTGAAAAAACAAATTGAAATCGAAACCAAATATGAAGGCTATATCAAACGCCAGGCCGAATCGACCAAAAAACTCAAAGAGCAGGAAAAAAAGAAAATTCCACCCGACTTCGATTACAGCCAGGTGCCGGGTCTGTCCAACGAACTGCGGGCCAAATTGGCACGTATCGCCCCGACCACATTAGGCCAAATGGAGCGCATTCCCGGGATGACAGAAGGCGCCATCGGCGCGGTTTTGATCATGTTAAAAAAACAAGAACAGTCGGATCCATCCAAAAACCAAAAGTAACCAGTTTTTACAAAATTGTTTTTTGATTGGTTTGTTTTTTGCTAGAATGTTCTCGCGATGCAAGAAAAGAGTTGCGATTTATACAATTTTGTACCATGCTGTCAGGGACCGTTTCGGAGAAGAGGTTCATTGATCAATCCCATTGAGTCTTCATAAAAGGATGCGACTTTGAGTATTCATAGTTACGAAGAATTGGCGGCTCTCCATGCGATTTCCAAAATTTTGGCTCAGCCGGGAGAATTGCGCGACCAACTCGAGATGATTCTCAATGAATTGAGCACACGGCTGGGAATGCAGCGAGGAATGATTTCTCTTCTGGATCGAGACAAACAGGAGGCTTGGCTTGATGTCGCGCACGATGTCAACATTGACGGTTTGGAAGTGACTTACAAACCCGGCGAGGGGATTACCGGGAAAGTCGCCGAAACCGGACGCCCCATGGCCGTGGCAAACCTCGGACAGGAAGCGCATTTTTTGGACCGGACCGGAGCCCGACGTCATTTGAATCGATCCGAGCTCTCGTTTTTATGCGTTCCAATTATTTACGATGGAAATGTGGTTGGGGTCTTATCCGCCGATAAGGTCGCAAAGCAGGTGGAAAACCTGGATAAAGAGTTGGCGATGCTCTCCTCGGTGGCGGAATTGATGGCCAAGGCGGTGCATATCCGCGCTTTGGAGGAAGAAAACAAACGGCTTCGAAAAATTGTCGGGTCGGAACGGACCCCGTCGATGGATATCATCGGTCATTCCAAAGCGATGCAGGAAGTGTTTGGTCTTGTCGCGCAAGTGGCCGATTCCAATACCACAGTGCTCATCACCGGCGAAACCGGAACGGGCAAGGAACTCATCGCCCGGGCGATTCACAAAAATTCTCCCCGCAAGGGCGGGCCCCTGGTGCAAGTCAACTGCGCCGCCATTCCCGATACGCTCATCGAAAGTGAATTGTTCGGCCATGAAAAAGGCGCTTTCACCGGCGCGTTGCAAACACGCCGCGGGCGATTCGAAGAGGCAAACGGTGGCACGATTTTTCTCGATGAAGTGGGCGAACTCTCCGCCGCCGCGCAGGTGAAACTCCTGCGTGTCCTGCAGGAAAAGAGGTTTCAGCCGCTGGGGTCGTCGCGTGTGGTGAATGTTAATGTCCGGATCATCGCCGCCACAAATCGAAATTTGGAACAAGACATTTTGGCTGACCGCTTCCGCGCTGATTTGTTTTACCGACTCAACGTGTTTCCGATTTACTTGCCTCCGCTTCGCGAGCGCGGCAGCGACGTCATTTTGCTGGCCGATCACTTCTTGCTCAAATACAGCAAGGAATTGGGCAAACCGGTCAAACGCATCTCCACCCGCGCAATCGAGGCTTTTCTCGGACACAAGTGGCCAGGCAATGTGCGCGAGCTGGAAAACTGTATCGAACGCGCCGTCTTAATGACTCGGACGGATGTTGTGGATACGCATCACCTGCCGCCGTCGCTGCAGGTCAAGGAAAAAGAGACGGATCGACGTGAAAAAAGCAAACTGTCCTCCGTGGTCGAGGCGCAGGAGCGAACGATGATTATCGATGCGCTCACCGAAACGGGCGGCAATCAAACCAAAGCCGCTAAGATTCTGGGAACGACCAAGCGCATTATTCAATACAAGATTTCAAAAATGGGCATCGATCCAAAGCGATTCAAAAAGAAAAGCAAAGAAGACGCCTGAAAACGTCCTTCCTTGTTTTTTTATCCGGTCGCCCCGACATTCGACAGGGGATGGACGTGAAAAGGACTTGGCGACATCGACACGACTCAAACAATGACCGACCTCGGCGGGGGCATTGAGGAGGCAGGCAAACTTGGCTCGGGAGATGTCGTCGCGGCGGTTTCCATGACGGATTCGGCTCGTTTCAATCTTTTTTAAGAAAAATCATCATCTTATCAAGATGCGATGGCGCTTGAGGAACGCGGTGCCCCAGAGAAAATAACCCGACCTCACCCCCGTTTGTTGATAAAAAAGACGATCACCGGCGTTTTTTTACCGGAGACTTCATGAGCGGACGCACAAGTCTAAATCGCCACGCAAGTCCAAGAAGAAAGATTTTTGCCGAGAGAAAAACGATGCCTCTGTGGTGGAGGCCGCCTTCATCCATCGGCTTCGGTCATTTTAATTGGTTTTGGGAAGATCCAGATGGACCAGTCCCTTCGTCGAAGAAAGAATGTCGAACAAAAATGTTGCGGTTTTTTTCTAAAGGACATTTTTGTGTCGTTGCTGGCGGCCGGGTTTTTTTTCTCCTTTCCTTTTCATGTATAATCACTTATATTTCATAAATATTTATATTTTTCAGGGGATGGCATGAGTTTGGCAAGAATATAGCATGCCTTGAAGAGACCAAGGCGCCGTATTGGACGATAAGGAGAACCTATGTGTCGTTTGTTTGCAATAACCAGTCAAGATCCGCTCTCGCCGATGGTGGCCATCAACGCCCTCAATGTGATGAAGGAAGGTCACGACGGGTCCGGTGTGGGTTTGTTTCTGACGGATCTGGGCGGCGAATTTGAAAAATTTAAAAATGAGCCGATTCTGTCAGGTATTTTTTCCAACGAAGGCATCAAGGCCCTGGATCGGTTTATGATCGATTTGGATTTCATGGTCAAATACAAACTCTCTTTCCGACCTGCCAAACCCACGCCGCCAGGAACGCCTAAACGGGACAATTACGTGATCCGCGTCTATGAATACCCGGCCGATTGGGAGGGGTTGTCGCAGGAGGAAAAAGATTTCCGTTTAATGATGGTTCATCTGCAATTGCGGCAGATGGGCGAAAAAGACGAATCCATGTTGATTTTCAGCTTTTGGCCCGATGTGATCATGATGAAGGAAGTGGGAGATCCGCTGGCGGTGGCCGAGTATCTCGGCTTGGATCGCAAGGACTTGACCGCTCGGATCATTTTAAGCCAGGGACGACAAAACACAAACTACGCGATCAACATTTATGCTTGCCACCCCTTCTTCATTCAGGGCATGTCCACCATGACCAACGGCGAGAACACAGCCTTTGTGCCGATCCGGGAATTTTTATCGTCTCGAAAATTTCCCGGCTACACCGGTTATCAATCCGATTCGGAAGTTTTCACCCATATTCTGCATTACATGCGTAACAAGCTCGGCATGGGGATGGAAATGTACAAGCATATCATCACGCCGCTTAAGGATGAGGAATTGGCACGACATGCCGACGGCCCATGGCTTAAAAAACTCAAGCAGAGCTGCCGTCCATTGATTATCGACGGCCCCAACTGCGTGATCGGTTGCCTGCCGGACAAGTCCATGTTCATGGTGCAGGACTCCAAAAAGCTCAGGCCGGGCGTGGTCGGCGGCCGTCCGGGGATCTTCGCGTTTTC
>CAZPTW010000285.1:0-4775 GCA_964589235.1 uncultured Smithella sp.
GCACGTTGACCGTCGTGGACGATCAGATGGGGTCCCCGACGTGTACGCGCGATCTAGCGGCGGCCACGGAGCTGCTCATCGACAAAAACGCCCGGGGCGTTTTCCATGTCACCAACCGGGGATCTTGCACGTGGTATGATTTCGCAAAGCGAATCCTCAAAGAGGCGCATCTGGAAACGGTGGAATTGCGGGCCATCAAAACCAGTGAGTTGCAACGGGCGGCGAAGCGCCCAGCCTATAGTGTTTTAAGTGCGCAAAAGTTTGTCTCCGTGACGGGAAAAACCATGCAACCTTGGCAGTTGGCTTTTTCCGATTATTATAAACAATTGACGAGCCGAACCTGTTGCGTCTGTTAAAAAAAGCGTCTGAAAAATAATGGTGAACGCGGCTTTTCATTTGTGTTAAAATAAGTCTCCATCCGATGGAGGACGGACGATGAATGAAAAATTAAAACCTTGGTCTTTGTTGTTCGTTTTGCCTGTACTCTTCTTTGTGCAAAGCTGTCTGGTTTCAACGAAATCGACGATCATCACCCCGGAAATTCGTAGTCTGTTTGAAGGGGAATATAAAGTCGATCCTTACATGCAAGATCACATTCCAAAATCCGTGGCGGTTTTACCTTTTGTGAATTTGTCTGAGAAGAAGGAGGCCGTCGATGTGATGCGGCGCGGATTCTACAATCATTTCAGCTCATTGCCATTTCAAGACATGGAGCTCTACAAGATCGACGATCTTTTGGCCAAGGCGGGTCTGACCGATCCGGAGGCCGTCAGCAAAACATCGCCCCAAGAGCTTGGAAAAATTCTGGGCGTGGACGCCGTGGTGTACGGTTCCATTTCCAATTTCGATAAATTTTTCGCCGTGTTGTATTCCCAGGTTTCCGTCGGCGCGGAAGTCAAAATGTTCGAGACCAAGACCGGCCATTTTCTTTGGAGCGGCAAACATACGGTGCGCAAGCACGAAGGCGGCGTTTCCACCAATCCGGTGGGGATTGTCGCTACCGTGGTGGTGACGGCCCTCAACGTTCGCGATGTTCAGCTTCTGCGCGCCAACGACGATTTGTTCCGTGACATGGTGAAAACCATCCCGACGCCGTCTTTGGCTGAAGCCAGCCGTCCCCCGGTGATTACGCTTTTGACGCAAGATACCAAGGGGCTGCCGAAAAAAGCCGGTGATGAAATCAAAGTGGTCATTCAGGGAACTCCAAAAATGCGCGCCTATTTCGATCTTGGCGACTTCAAAAAAAGGATCGATATGCAGGAAGTGGAACCAGGCGGCTATCTGGGGATCTATAAAGTCCTGCCGGGGGACAACGTGGAAAAGGCCGTCGTAACGGGGTATCTGAAGGACGACGCGGGCAATGTCGGCCAATGGGTGGACGCGGTGAGTTCCGTGACGATTGATACCACCGCTCCGGAACCGCCCTCCGAGCTCAAAAGTGTCGGTCGCAACAAATTGATCGGATTGAGTTGGAAAAAATCTCGGTCTTCGGATCTCGCCGGTTACAACATTTACCGATCTGAATCGCCTCTGACCGGTTTCGTTCCGGTAGGGAAGACGGAATTCACCCAGTATGTGGACACGGATAAAAACCTCATCAATTTCAAACCCTATTACTACCGGGTTTCGGCTTTTGATTTTGCGGGCAATGAAAGCCAATCCGAACAAGTGCAGGGGGTGGCGGTGCCGCCGGGACCGACGCCCGTCTCCGGGACCATCGAGACGGATACCGTCTGGCACGCGGGGGCCAGTCCCTATATTTTAGAAGCGGACGTCTTGGTCAAGGACAATGCGTTATTGAAAATTGAACCCGGAACAGAGATCAAGTCGTCCGGGGGGGGATTGATCATCGAAGGACGAATTGACGCGGAGGGGGACAACGATCATATCATCCGTTTTGACGCCGCAAACGGTAAGCTCTGGCCGGGGATTACATTTTCCGGCGTCAAGGACCGGCAAAACAAAATCGCCTATATCCGCATTGCACGCGCTAAGACGGCCATCCATTGTCAGGCCTCTTCGCCGGTGATTGAAAAATCGGAATTCACCCAAAACCAAGAGGCGATTCGAGTGTCCGGTGCTTTTTCCAAACCAATCATTCATCGGAATATTCTCTATAAAAACAAGGGGGCGGCGATTTTGGTCGCCGATGGGGCCTCCCCCAAAATTTCGGAAAATTCCATTTATGAAAATGAGGGGGCCGGCGTATCCGCCCTGTCGTCGGCTCCGGAGATCCTGAGCAATACCATTGCGAGAAATCGCGCAAACGGTATCGACATCAAGGGGGGGACGGCGGTGATTCGCCAAAACAATTTGGCCGATAACACCCCTTACAATGTCGTCAATGCGCCAGGCGGCGCATCCATCAAGGCGTGGGACAACTGGTGGGATTCGTCCAAACCGTTGGAGATTTTGGCGGGGATCGCCGGGCGCGTCGACATCCGGTCTGTTTTGGACGCGCCATGGCCGCAAGGAAAAACGATGACGGTGCCCATCTTAGACAAGAATCTTGGCGGGGTCATCAAGACGGATTCTTATTTGGTGGCGTCGCTGAGCCCATACCGGGTCGTAAAAGACGTCATCATCGACGGAGGGGCCACGCTTTATATCGGCCCTGGGGTGGTTTTGGAGTTTGAGCAAAAAACAAGCTTTGTCACGCAAAACGGGGGCATTATCGCCAGAGGAACCAAAGACAAGCCGATTGTATTCACCGCGGCATCCGCGTCGCCGACGCCCGGGTTCTATGCCAATGCCGTGCAGTTTGCCGAATCCACACGGGTCAACAGTGCGTTGTCGTATTGCATTGTCAAATACGCCGCCACGGCGTTCGACATCTTTGCCGGATCACCTGAAATAACCCACAGCTTCATCGGATACTCCTCGCAAAGCGGCATATACTGCCGCAAGGAATCGGCGCCGGTCATTTCCTACAACACGTTCGCTCACAACGCCGGCGAGGGGGCGATCGTTTGCTTCGGTCGGGCCAATCCGAAAATCTTTTATAATAATTTTATCGACAATGTCTGGGCGATCCAGAGCGTATCGTCGATCTATATCGACGCCCGCAACAACTGGTGGGGATCGTCGCCCCCGGATATGAAGCTGATTTGGGGTGAAAACATCAACATTAAACCCTGGCTGAAGAAAGAGAATCCCAATGGGCTTAAAGAGGCCCGCTAGGTCTGCGATTCTCCGTTTAGCGGCCGGGAAGAATGAATGGTCAAAAAACGAAGATCAACGCTTTTTAGATCGCCATCAAGGAGGACTCCATGAAAATCAAGTTTGTTTCAGCGCTGCTTCTTTCGGGACTGTTGCTTTTCAGTGCAACGTCGGGGTTTGGTCAGAATCCCATCGGCATGTCCGAGTGGGTGGAAAAAATTGGCCAAGGTTCTGTCAACTGGTCGGCCGGTTATATTGAGGCGGTCGGCATCGGGGCCCCGCCGGATCGATCAATCGGGAAGATCAATGCGCGTCCCTTGGCGCTGCGCGCCGCGAAAATCGACGCACAGAGAAATCTTTTGGAAATCACCAAAGGTGTTCGGATCGATTCCCAAACCGTTGTGAAAGATTTTACCGTTGAAAGCGATGTGATCAACACCCAAGTCGAAGGGTTGGTCAAAGGCGCCCAGGTGGTCAAACAAGAATACATGTCGGACGGGACGGTGGAAGTCACGATGAGAATGCCGCTTTACGGCGATTTGTCGCGCGTTGTCCTCCCCGCGGCGTTGGATAAGAAAAAAGAGGTTTCGCCGCCCGCGCCTGTTGCGGCCGCTCCCCCGTCGCCGACGCCCACTGTGACGACTCCCGCGCCCGCCGCTTATACGGGCTTGGTGGTCGATGCGCGCGGCGCATCGGCCCGTCCCGCGATGTCGCCCCGAATCTATGACGAAGACGGAAAAGAAGTCTACGGGTCGGCCAATGTGGATCGCGAATACGCCGTTCAGCAAGGCATGAGTGGGTATGCCAGAGATCTGAACGCCGCGCAGAGCAATCAACGTGTCACGGCAAATCCGCTGACGGTGAAATGTCTCCGAGCCAGCGGTCCCGGACGTTCCGATCTGGTCATTTCCAATGCCGACGCTCAAAGCATCCGCGCTTCCGCGGAGACGATGACGTTTATGAAGAAATGCCGGGTGATGATCGTTTTGGATTGATCCGGATCGACAGGCGGATCAAGAAGCGAAGCCGCAGTCACGCCAACGTCGGTGGCTGCGGCTTTTTTCGAGGGCTCAGACCCAGCGGTGAGGATCGTTGTGTCCGCCGGGGAGGGAACCGATCCGCCTTGACGCAGAGATGAGGTGATGTTGGTGCGAAGATGTCGGTGGATGCTTTTTACGGAGTAAGGAAGAAAGAGTGACAAAACGAATTGTGGTTTTACCCGAAGAGGTGGCCAATCAGATCGCCGCCGGCGAAGTCGTGGAAAGACCCGCCTCCATCGTCAAGGAGCTTGTTGAAAATTCAATCGACGCGGGCGCGTCGGACATCCGCGTGGAGTTGACGCGCGGTGGATGCGATGCCGTTCGGATCATTGACAACGGGTCCGGCATCGAGCGCGAGGATGTGTCTTTGGTTTTTGAACGACATGCCACAAGCAAGATCCGTTCACTTGGCGACATCTATTCAACCAGATCGTTTGGATTCCGCGGGGAGGCGATGGCCAGTATCGCGTCCATTGCGCGCGTGGAGTTGCTGACGCGACGGCCGGAGGATTTGGCGGGAACACGGGCGCTGGTCCAGGCGGGCGCCATCGTCGAAATTTCCCCTGCTGGATGCCG
>CAZPTW010000286.1:0-4773 GCA_964589235.1 uncultured Smithella sp.
TGGCAGGCCAGACACGTACGGGTCAGGCTTTTTTCATATCGCCGGCCGTCGGTCGCGGTGTATTCTCGCTTCGCTTCCCGGACGACCTCGTCTCGCCAAGCGTTGAGTATTTTCATGTGATTGGCGCGCATCGACATTTTGGTCTCCACGCATTTTTTCTCGGCCATGGATTGGATGACCGGCGTGTCCAGGCTCAGGACGGGGGTGGGCACCGATCGTCTCGCGTTGTACCAAAGCGGAAACGAGACGACGGCGATGAAAACCGCAAGTCCCAGAGTCAGCAATCCCCACTTTCTATTCTTCATCGTTCTCAACGACCCCTATGCGGAAAGGACCGCGATGGCCCGTCTCCAGCTTGCTCAAGACACCCCAATGTTTTCTCCCCGCAGATCCGTCGTTCTTTCCTTCTCGCCTTTCATCACCAGGGCGTTCCCGACGAGTTCGTGCACCCCCATGACGCGGACGCCGGGAACCCAATAGTCCATGAGCGTCGTCAGCGTCGCCCGGTCGATGGCGCAGATGCAACCGAGGCGGTTGACACCGTGTTTTTTCACCACCTCGCGGACAGCCATGGCTCTGGGCATTCCACCGCGCATGCGCATCTCCATGTTTTCGTCATTGCCCAATCCTGCGCCCGCGCCGCAGCAAAAAGTCTTCTCTCGAATCGTGTCTTCCGCCATTTCATAAAAATTCGGACAGACGTTTTGAATGATGTAACGAGGCTCTTCAAAAAGGCCCATGGCTCGGGCGGGATTGCACGAATCATGAAACGTGAGTCTGATGTGTCTGTTTCGGCCCGGATCGAGCTTCAAAAGACCGTTTTTGATCAGATCGGCCGTGAACTCAACGATGTGCACCATCTTGGTCGAGCGGGCGTTTTCAAATCGTGTTTTTGTGAGGGGCGACACCGGTTCCTCCAGAAAATCGGCCGGACCGTTCATGGTATCCATGTACTGATGAATCACCCGCCACATGTGCCCGCATTCGCCGCCTAGAATCCACTTGACGCCCAAGCGTTTGGCTTCCGCGTATATCTTGGCGTTGAGGCGTTTGATCATATCGTGCGAGGTGAAGAGCCCGAAGTTTCCCCCTTCAGAAGCATACGTGCTGAACGTGTAGTCCAGTCCGATTTCGTGAAAGAGCATCAAATATCCCATGCACGTGTAAGTTCCCGGGTCGGCGAAGTAGTCCGCCGACGGCGTGACAAAAAGGATTTCCGCGCCTTTTTTATTGATCGGAACCTCGACGCGTACACCCGTTCGATCTTCGATATCGTCGGCTAAAAAGTCCAACATGTCCTTGATGCCGCCGGGCTGAATGCCCAGGTGATTGCCCGTTCGAAAACAGTTGGCCGCCGGTTCGATCACCCAATTGATATTACAGCCCACCAGGTTTAAGAGTTCCCGGCCGATCATGGTGATCTCCGCTTGATCGATCCCATAGGGACAAAAGACGGAGCAGCGGCGACACTCCGTGCATTGATAAAAATAATAAAACCATTCTTTGACAACATCCTCGGTCAAATCTCGGGCGCCGGCCAAGGCCCCGAAACACCGTCCCGCCGTTGTAAAGTAGCGGCGGTACACCGAACGAATCAGCTCCGCGCGCAATACCGGCATATTTTTCGGGTCTCCGGATCCGATGTAGAAATGGCATTTGTCCGCGCAGGCGCCGCAGCGCACGCAGATGTCCATGAACAGGCGAAATGAACGATATTTCTCCAGGCGGTCTTTCATGCCGTCGAGAAGCGTTTGCTTCCAGTTCTCGGGTAACTTCCAATCGGCATCCGACGGCTGCCAGACTCTCGGATTGGGGAGGCCAAGCGCCGTCAGATTCTTCGCGGCGGCGGCGAAACTCCAAGTGCCGGGCCGGAAGTCGACGGGCGTTTTCATCCAATCCGTTTTGGGCGGCGTATATTGGATGCGGCTGAGTTCATCCGGTTTCGGAATTTTGGCAAACGACATGACTACTCCTTCTCGACCGGCAAACCGGCCGCTTTCATCTGATCGCGAAACTCGTCTTCGTATTCTCCATAAGTGTGCACGCTGACCGGGGCATTCCATGGATTGATGTGGCGCCTGCGGCGGGTGTCGTTGATCATGTTGCGGGTCGGACTCATCCAGACGCCGCCCATGTGCATAAGCTTGCTCCACGGCAGCCAAACCGCCAGCACGAAAATCAAATTCAGGTGCATGTAAAGGATGACACCGGCGTCAGGCGGAGGAGCCGGCGTCAGTGAGACCCATCCGATGACCATGTTTTTAACGGCGGCAAGATCGGTTGGGTAAACATGACGCATCAAGAGCCCCGTGGCAGCGATCCCCGCGATCAATAACAAGGCGAAATAATCGGTGAAAAGTGAGATGTAACGGATTTGGGGTTGAACGACGCGGCGCAGAAAAAGAAACGTCAGGCCCGCCAGAAGCAGCGCGTCGCTCAGATAAAGCGTGGGGACTCCAATCTCCAAAAAACCGTCCAGCGCGGAAAGAAAGCTGACGCAGAAAACGACGGGCTCCGTAAAAAAGCGCAGATGTCGCACCGCGATCACCGCAAGCGCCCCATGAAACAGAAGGCCGAAAAACCAAAGCCACTTGTCTTGGTCGTACACCGGTCGGCCGTTGATCATCCGGACCTTGGCATTGCGGAAAAGCGATCGAAACAGAAAAATTTCGCCGGCCATCCGGCCGATCACAGCCGCCTTGCCACAGGGATTTTCCAGCGGTTGGGCCGCGATCCACGGCAGGCTTTTTTCTTGGCCGCATGTCGTTGGAATCCGGAAAGGCACGGGAACTTTACCCCACCTGACGATCCTGTAGACAAAGCCGCTCAGAAAAACCACCAAAACGATATAAGGCGCAATCGTCGTGAGAACATATGCCGCAGGGGGATATGCCGCGACGGCGAAGGCCGCCGCGACGATGCCCAAAACAGCGATGACGGATAGCCCCAGAGGGATCATCATGATTTCACCTCAACGATGTTCCTTCCCAAGACGGGCTCTCCCCGAAACGGATGATCGGTTTTTTCATGCCGTCCAGCGCGTTGACGATCAATTCGACCAGCCCGCCGTAATACAGGCGGCTTCGTTTTTCCGCCTGGTAGTAGCCGATGAAATCGCGAATCGTGCCCTTGCAATTCGAACAAGGCGCGCAGACGTATTTGGGCGCGTCTTGAGGTTCGTTTTCAAACGCTTTGAGAATTTGCGAAAATTTCTTGCGGGAACTGACCAGATTGCGCCAGTCGCTGAAGTTATGGCCCGACATCAGGGCAAATCCGGACCCGCCGCCGCAACAGTAGTTCGATACCCCGCTGGGGGTCATTTCCCGGAACCCGGGCGCGATTTTTCTCAAAATTCTTCGTTGCGGTTCCACGATGCCCATGGCGCGGACCACATTGCATGGGTCGTGGAGAGTGACCGGGAAAAGGTTCTTTTCCGGGTGAAAGGTCAATTTTCCGCTCATCACAATGCTTTCCAGGGTCACCATCGCCGATTCCCGAGGCACGTTCAACTCACCGGTCAAAAGCCGATCGGCGATGACCGTCAGCGCTTTGTGGGCGTGCCCGCATTCTCCAAGAACGATTTTCTTCACCTTGAGCCGCCGGGCGATATCCGCGTGTTTCATGGCGACACGCGCGAATTGCACGTCGTCGTACCACAGTCCGTAATTGACGGCATCGTAACCCGCCGCCTCGGACGACAGGGTCCACGACAGGCCGGCGGCTTGAAAAATGATGGCGAACGCGCCGACATTTTCCGGCCAGGTCAACATTTCTCCGGCATTGTGTAAAAGCAAGATATCCGCCCCTTCCACATCCCAGGGGATGTCCACCCGATAGCCCGTGATTTCCTCCATCTCCTCCTGAATGAAGGAGGCGCAGTCTTTGGCCGCCGCGGGCGTCATGCCGGTGGAGGACCCTGTTTGCAGATGCTGAAGGCTCCCTTTGTGATGAAGTTCCTTCGGGGCAATCCCCATTTCTTGGGAAAAAAGCTTGCGCAGCTCATGATTGATGAGACCATTGTCCACCCCGATGGGGCACTGCGACGCGCAGCGTCGACAAAGCGTGCATCGATAAGACAATTCCGCCAGGCGGGCGACCGTCCGCCACGTGAGATCAATATCGCCCGTTCCTTTCGCCGCGAGGCGTCCGCCGGGACGTAGATACTTTTTAACGATGCGGCGCAACACCTCCGACCGAAAAATCGGTCGATATATTTCCTGGCGACCGCTCATCTCGTAAGCCGGGCAAGCGTCCGAGCATGTCTGACAACGCGCGCAATGCTCCATGGACAAAAGAAACGGCTGCAGAAAAGTCCAGTTGTTTTCCTTTTCATAAAGCTTTTTCAAGCCGGTCAGAAATTGGCGGACAAGGGCCTCCTCTTCCTCCCGACAAGACGGCTTGGGGATGCCGAGGGCGACGGTGTCATCCAAGGATGTTTCAATGTCCTTGGATTTCTCAGGCTTGATCGGCGCGACGACGGAGAGATTGAAATCCTCATACGGAGGGGGAAGGGGTGAGATCTCTCCCGCGTCAATGTGGCAGAGGCGTTCAACGGGTGCATTGATGTCGGATGGTCTAAGCGGCGATCTCATTTTGTCTCCTTGAGGGTGCCCGAGGCGATCTCCCGCCACGTTTTTCGTCCATCCGCGCCGATATGTTTCGCGCACCAGGTCGGCCGATACGCCAAATTTCTCACGACCGCGGCCTCGACATCGTTGCCGGGGCGGCTGGGGCGATCGTCCCATTTGACGCGGTGGTACAAATAATATTTCA